>DATFJD010000224.1:0-26050 GCA_035269475.1 Halalkalibaculum sp. | reverse complement strand
CCGGGCATATATTTGTGACAGAAGGGCAATCACGAGCATGCCTATTCCAATGGCTTCATCCCAAAGGAATGGCCCGAAACCTCCCAGTGAAATAAATATGCCCAGGCCATAACCGAGAACAAGCACCTGCAGGATTAACGATCGTGTCACCCATTTTACCTGGTTCTTCCGGTTCCTGTATAAGGCAAGACACCCTAAAGGAGCGAGTGCGGCCAGCGTCAGGGTGATTGCAAAACCGATACCGATCCACGCCTGCGGATCATTCATCGAATGGCTGTAGAGGGCATTGAAAAAAACGCTTCCGTTTAAAACAGAAGCCAAAAGTAAAAACACGGATTGTATTCTTTGAATCACGGTATGGTGCAGCTTTTTTTGAATTTGTTTCTAAGGCAGCAAAAGATAGCATTTTTTAAGGAGTTGCTCATCTAAAAAACATAGAACACAGATTATGCAGATGAAGCTGATACCCGCAGAGTTAATAATAATCTGCAAAGGACTGAAGTTTGGCAGGCTGCTTAGCATATTGGCAGCCTGCAAAACGCAATTAACATCTACTATGCCCTGACCGGTTCATGGTGCTGTTTATCCTTTGGCTCGCCGTTTGCCTTGGAGTGGTCAATAATCAGCTCGGGATTTTCGGTATCAAAGAAGTACCGGTTGATGCCTCTTCTTCCGTTTTCAAACAGGTAGTAGAGCACCGGAACCAGAATCAGCGTCAGCACTGTAGCAAAGAGCAATCCGACAATTACGGCAATAGCCATAGGCGCCCACCATGCCGCCTGTTCACCGCCCCAGTAGAGATATTCTCCCAGGTTGGTAAAGAATTCCAACGGATTGCCGGTAAGCACGATGAAGTCGAGGTTGAAGCCGATAGCCAGAGGAACCAAGCCCAGAGTGGTAGTAATTGCGGTTAATACTACCGGACGAAAACGTACCTTCCCACCCTCAACCAGTGCCTCGTACAGCCCCAGATTATCGCGATATCTTAGAATATCGATATAGTCGATGAGAACAATGGCATTGTTTACCACAACTCCGGCCAGCGATATCACTCCGATTCCCGTCATGATGATAACAAAAGGCATCTGGAAAATAGCCAGTCCGTAAAACACCCCGGCTGTTGACATAATCACGGAGGTCATTACGATAAAGGGTTTGAACAGTGAGTTAAACTGGGATATCAGGATGAAGGAAATCAGGAATAAGGCAACCAGAAATGCCATTGACAAAAAGTCTATAGCTTCCTGCTGGTCTTCCTGCTGACCGGTCCAGTTTGTTGAATACGAACTTGGCAGTTCATTCTGCAGATAGGGTTGCAGCACCTGTTGTACTTCCTCCAGTACCGCGTTGGCGTTATAATTGGAGCGTACGTCTGCCATAACCGTTATAACCCGTTCCTGGTCTTTATGCTTGATACCGCCCAAACCTTCGGTTACCTCCCAGGTTGCAACACTGGATAACGGAATCTGCCTGCCTTCATCTAATACCGTAAGGTCTTGCAAGGTGCTCATATCTTTTCTGTACTTCTCATCCAGGCGTACGGTGATATCATATTCATCCTTGCCATCACGGTATTTTGATGCTTCAACACCGTTAATAGCCTGGCGCACCGTGTTGCCTATAGCCTGGGTGGAGAGGCCGTAAACGGCGGCCTTTTCTCTATCCACCCTGATGCGAACTTCCGGACGTGCCTCCGGCAAATCTGACTCCAGGCCGTCGAGTTTACTGTAAACCGGGTCGTTTTCAAGAATTCTGAGAATGTCTTCTGAAGCCTGCGTCAAGCCTTCCATGCTTTTACCTGATATTTCCAGGTTTACGGGCTTGCCTGAGGGAGGCCCCTGCTGTTCTTCTTCCACCGTAATTTCAGCACCCGCGATTCCCTTGGCAAAGTTGCTTCGAGCATATTCAATAGCTTCGAAACTGGTGCCTACCCTGCGCTGGTAATCTTCAAAATTTAGTACAACAGTCCCCCGATGAGAGGAAGAGTTTCCTTCGCCCATGGGGTTGGATGAAATAGCGGATCCGGATGTGCTGAGTACCGTTTCTACATCTTCATTATTCGGAATATTCGGTACTTTCTGTTCCAGCTGGTCAATCACGTTTTTGGTGAATTCAACATTGGTGCCGATTGGCGCTTCAACCTGTACGTAGGCGCGCGCCGGTGGAATGTCTTCAGGAAAATACTCGATACCCGGGTTGAACATTCCAAAAACCACAAAGCTGGATATTAGCACAAACACCGCTATACCCAATACCGACTTGCTGTGATCGAGTGACCAGCGGAGACTGGCTTCGTATTTCTCAAGAACCTTCCCTAAACCCTCGGCTTGCCACCACTTTCCGATAGGATTCAGAATCCAGCGGTTTGCAGCCCACAAAATGGCTCCCATAATGATGAGCATAGACCAAGTAAGAGCATCACTGACCAATGCGGCCAATGCAAAAAATGCGAATATCCCAGCCATAGTGATCTTGCCCTTCCGTGTCATCTTCGGCTTTCCGGTATCGTCTACATTCTCCAGCGTCATAAACAACGCACAGATCACCGGGTTAATGACCAGTGCTACAAAAAGCGAGCTGCTGAGTGTTACGATCAGCGTCAGCGGCAAGTACGACATGAACTCACCGGTTATACCCGGCCAGAAAAGCAGTGGGAAGAAAGCCGCCAGGGTAGTAAGTGTTCCCGAAATTATGGGCACCGCAACTTCACCGGTCCCTTTTTTAGCGGCGTTGAAATTATCATAACCCTCTTCGAGGTACCGGTAGATATTCTCCACGACCACTATGGCATTGTCAACCAGCATACCCAGGGCCAGTATCAGGGAGAACAGTACAATCATGTTCATGGTCATCCCAAGCATGCTGATGATGATAAATGAGGTGAACATGGAAAGCGGGATAGCAATACCAACAAAGGAAGCATTTCGTACGCCCAGGAAAAACAACAGCACACCCACTACCAGCAGCAATCCGGAGATAATGTTATTCTCCAGGCTGGTGACCATGGAGTTAATTTGCTCGCTCTGATCGGAGGTGATCTCAAACTTGGTTGTCGGTGGCAAGCCGGGGAGCTCCTCATCCAGTATGCTCTTGACGGCAGCTGAAGTTTCCAGAATATTTTCGCCACTGCGTTTCACAATGGACAAACTGATTACCGGGGCGTTATCCAGCTCGGCATAGGTCTCCCTGTCTTTGAACCCGAAGGTTACTTCGGCCACATCGCGGATGTAGATGGGCTGGTCATCAGGGGCATCGATAACAATATCTTCTATAAGCTTGGGGGTTTCATACTCGCCGGGCACGCGTACCAAAAACTTTTTGGTACCCACATCAATGGTACCACCGGGAATAGTAACATTCTCTTGCTGTATGGCTGCGATAATATCGCCGAAGGTTATTCCATAATATTTCAGCTTGGGTAAATTGACATCCACCTTAACTTCACGCTCCAGCCCCCCGGCAAGGTTCACTTCCAGAACCGAAGGAATGGTCTCTATCTGATCCTGCAGATCTTCGGCAATCTCCTTGAGCTGAACCAGTCCGTACTCTCCCGAAATGTTAACCTGCATGATTGGGAATTCAGAGAAGTTAATCTCCTGTATGATCGGATCTTCGGCATCCTGCGGCAGTTCCGGTTTGGCCAGGTCCACTTTTTCCCGAACCTTCTGCAGCGCATCTTCAATATTAACATCAGAATTGAACTCCATATTGATATTCGAGTATCCCTCAGCAGTCGTCGAGGTCATGGTTTTAACATCAGATATGCCACCCAACTCATCTTCCAGCTTCCGGGTAATCAGGCTCTCCATATCTTCCGGAGAAACACCCGGGTAAGTGGTAATCACCATTATATTGGGAATGGTTATATCCGGGGAAGACTCTTTAGGGATATTGATATACGACTGCACCCCGAATAGGGCAACCAGTACAATGATCACCAATACACTGATTCGGTTATCTATGGAAAAGGACGAAAGTCCGAATTCCTTACGTTTTCCCACCGGCTTGCCATCTTTCTGCGGTGCGCCGTTTGGTTTATCTAAATTACTCATAGGTATTACTCTAACTCTAACTAGTTACTTTGTGCAATTTCTTCGCTTCTGCTCTCTACTACTTCAACGCGGGTGTCGTTTTGCAGGAATGAAGAACCCACCGTTATCAGCTGCTGGCCGCTCGTCAACCCCTCTTCAATAACAATATTATTTTCATAGGAAGGGCCGAGCTTCACTATCTGTTCCCGGGCGACGCTATTTCCCTGGTCATTTTCACCGACGGTATATACAACGAAGCCCTGCTCTTTCTGGAATACGTACTCCTCGCCAACCACGATGACGCTATCGCGCTGCAGCGTTTTCAGCTTTACATTGGCGATCATATCGATTTTGTATTTCTCTGCATTCGCCGGCAGTGCGATTTCAATCTCAAAGGTCCTGGCCTGCGGATCAATACTCTCAGCTACATAAGTAATGGGAATATTGAGGGTGTCACTGCTCTGAAAATCGAACCAAACCTCGGCTTGATCTCCAATATTTACTACATCGGAGAACCGGGAAGGCACGCCTGCGGAAACTGTCAATTGCTCACGTCCGATAAGCCTGACCAGCGGCGCCCCGGGACTCGCCATTTCACCTGTCTCCAGCATGCGGTCTTCCAGGATAGCATCAAAAGGAGCCGATACCGTAGTATTCTGCAGGTCTACCTTGATTGACTCAAGGGCCGACTTACTTTGACGGTAGGCCGCTTTGGCATTTATCACATCAATTTCTGAACCGATGCTGTCTTGCTCAAATACTCTTTGAAGGCGTTCGTACTGTTCCCGTGCCTGCTCTGTCTGAGCTTCAAGCCGGGCCTTTTCCTGAAGCAGCTTGCTATCGTCAATTTTCAGAATCTTCTCTCCTTTGGCTACCCGGCTTCCTTTATCAGCATAGTATTTCTCTATTCTGCCGGATACTTCTGCGGAAATGTTTACATCATTCAAAGACTCTACCGTGCCTACCAGTCGCAAAAACCGTTCAAATGTTTTGGCATGCAATGTCTCTGTCTGAACATTTACAGTTTTGATTAGTTCTTCCTGCGATACTTCCTGCTCCTGGGCACAGGCTGTTAGCAAACCTGCCAGAAGGACAGTTATAATTATATACAGCTTATTCATAGTTACTCTTATTCAATTTTTAATTTAATTCCGGGGCTGATTTATCGACAAAAGGCACCATTCCGACAGCCAGGTCGTACCTAGCCTTTGCCGAAAGATAGTTATAGACCATCTGTGCGTAGTTGACTTCCGCCTGTCTCAATTGAAATTCTGCTTCTGTTACATCAATCTGGGAACCGATACCGTTGCTTAACCTTGCTTTAGCCCTGTTATATCCTTCCCGGGCCTGCTTCAGGGCTTTTTCCCTAGCCGGTGCCGTTTCAATGGCCTGATTCAGATCTTCGCGAGCCGACTGAATTTCATTTTTGGCCGAACGCAGGGCAAATTCCTGCTGCAGCGAAATATCCTTCTGTTCGATCTTTGCAATCTGCAGGTTGGCACTGCGCTCAAATCCCTGAAACAGTGGAAGGCTCAAGGTAACTCCCACCGTCTGGGAACGTGCTCTTGTCTCTTCTGAACCAAAAAATACCGGATTGCCGGCCTGGGCAGCAGACCAGTTCAAGTTGTAATTAGCGGACAAAGTCGGCAGAAAGCGGCTTTGAATGGCCTTGATTTCTCTCTCTTTAAGATCTTCCTGCTTATTGAGAACACGAATATCTCCACGGAAATCGGCAGCGACATCCATCAGCTCTTTTTGTTCATCAAATGAGTAGGGAGTCATGCTGTCTACCTCTTTGATGTTCCGGTTTGCCTCTTCGGCGGTTCCCTCAACGCCTATTTGAAATGTATTTAGATCGCCCTGTACCGCCAGAGATACTTCAATGGGAAGTCCGAGAGTCAGGTTCAACTCACGGTATGCCTGTTCTACGGCGTATTTGGCCTGGGTCAGCTGTGGTTCCTGATTGCTTAGCTGAACTTCAACCTGTAAAACGGCATACTCATCAATAAGCCCGGCTTTTTGTCGTGACCTGTTTTCACGAAGGTTTTCACGGAGCCGGTCAACAGTAGCCTGCTGCAGGCGAAGCTGCTCTTCGGCAACGAGCACATTATAATAGGCGATTCTTGTATCGGTAACGATTTGCTGCGTGGTTGCCCGCAAATTTTCTGCCTGTGCGCTTTTAAATAGTTGTGAGCTTGTAATGCCTACTATTGCTTCTCCCCTGAAAAGAGTCTGGTTGACAGAGAATCCGCCATTCCAGTTGTTATCGGTACCGAATTGCAGCGGCACCAGTTCATCCGCAGGTGCGTTGGGATCAAAAAACTGGGCGGGAACGAAGTTTACGGGAATCTCCAGGTTACGGGTATAGGTAGCGCTTCCTGTTATTTCCGGCATCACTTCACTCCATGCTATGCGAACTTGCTGGTCGGCATCCTTAAGGGTCAAGAGAGATCGCTTGATCTGTGTGTTATTGGCAAGTGCTATCTGAATAGCCTGGCTCAGCGTTACCGGACGCGACTGCTGCCTGACCTCCTCAACGGAAGTGGCTGCTTCAGCACCGCTGCCATCTTGAGCGGCGGCACTCCAGAGCGGAAAAAGTGCCAGCAATACGCACAGGCATGGCAGGCATATCGCTCTTTTCGTAAATAATTTTGGTGTTTGATTCTGCATAAAATGTTGTTATTTCAATCCTTGTCCTGAAATTATATTTAAATTAACTATTTGCTTCGACTTGAGTTTGATCGCATTACGATTCATTCAGGAGTTTGTTACAGATAAATGACCGCCAGTCAGATCTTTTTTCCGGCCTTTCTCCGTTGCCATCCCCGTACCGATCAAATTCAGGAAGTTTGAAAAAAGAGATTCCGTATTTATCTCCATATCATTCAGCATCTGAAAGTGATGCCCCGTTTGTTTCATGTGGTGGATATTGGTAATCCCCCTCGTGCTGGCCCATATTAGAATAGCCAGCTCTTTGGGATCGTAGGAATCATCGATGGTACCATCCTGCATGCCGATCTGAAGACAGCGCACCATATAATTCATAGCTTCACGCATATTGTTTTCGCAAGTCTGCGCCATTTCACTGTTTTCAAGCTCTTCGGCATCTTTCAGTGATTCATAGTAAATAAATGCGTTAAAGTAGTCGGGATTATTCCGTACAAAATCGAGATAAGTCTCACCCATAAGCCGGATCAGCTCAATACCGGTGTGATCGCCGGTAAATATTTTAGAAAAGCGGCGGTTCAGCATATCCGACCCCCGCTGCGTTATGGCCATATAGAGCTCGTTCTTATTCTTGAAATACAAATACAATGTGCCCTTGCTAAGTTCCGCCTCTTCTGCAATTTCTTCCATTGTTGCCTGATCAAGCCCTTTGGCAAAAATAACTTTTTCGGCGGCATCTACGATGTTGTTGCGACGGCGCTCTTTTTCTCGTGCTTTTCTTTCTTCTGTTCCCATATTTTTCTTATATAATGACTGGCGTTCATAAAGTGACCAAAGTTAATAATCTGTATTACGATTACCAACTGTTTTTTGTTGCGTCCTTTTGCTCCCGGTTGTGCAGATCACCAATACCGGTGCAGAAGCTGATGCTTTGGATGAACAAATTTTCCCTTACCTTAGGCGATTCCCTTTCACCCGAATCCAATTAAATTTTAGTGAATAAGCGAACGCTGGTAGAACTTTCATTATTCATCGTGGCCATCATCTGGGCCTTGAATTTCTCTATCATTAAAAGCAGCCTGACAGAGATAGATCCCCTGAGCTTTAACGGGCTTCGTTTTGTATTTGCCGCCGCCATTATCTGGCTAGCCCTATTCTGGAAAAAGCAGCAGTTCCGTATCCCCCGAAAAGACTGGCTGCCCCTGTTGGGAATGGGGCTTCTCGGCAACCTGGTGTACCAGGGCCTGTTTATCATAGGAATTGATTACACCCTCTCTGCCAATGCCGCTGTCATGCTGGGGACTATTCCTATCTGGGTGGCGCTCTTCTCTCACTTTTTCAGCCTGG
The DNA here is from genome assembly GCA_035269475.1 of Halalkalibaculum sp. GTDB lineage: Bacteria > Bacteroidota > Rhodothermia > Balneolales > Balneolaceae > Halalkalibaculum. The sequence continues at coordinate 18,005 of DATFJD010000224.1, read as the reverse complement.
AAAAGATGAATATCTTCAAATCCATAGGGGTGCTTTTTGCATTCGGGGGCATCGTGTTTATCATTTCCGGGGGAAGTAAAGGTTTTTCGTTCGGATCGGATACCTTCCTGGGTGACATTATCATCATCCTGGCCGCAATGGTGTGGGGCGGGTTTACGATTCTCTCCAAACCCTTTCTCAACAGATATACCCCCATTCAGTTTTCAGCTGTCATGTCAAGCATCGGATGCGTGGTTCTATTTCTTATCGGGCTGCCCAGCATGACAACCATAGAGTGGACCGGGGTTTCCTATGCAGCCTATGGCGGCGTGATTTATAGCGGCCTCCTCTCTATCGGTGCGGCTTATATCATATGGAACTACGGGCTGCAGACGGTGGGTGCGGTACATACGGCAACGTATCAGAATCTTGTGCCGGTTATGGGACTGATTTTTGGGGTTGTGCTTCTGAATGAACAGCTCACCCTGCTGCAGTATTTCGGGTCGGCCCTGGTAATCGCCGGAATTGTCCTGGCAAGATGGAAAAAGAAACAACCGAAAGTCGTTTCAAAATCATAGATCTATCCGGTTATTACGCAAAGGTACCCAAAGGGAAAAATAAGTTTCACAAAGTAATCTTTGTGTTTCTTTGAGCTTCTTTGTGCAGCTTGGTGGAACAGCCTTTTTAGATTCTTGTCCCTCCGCTTAACAGGTAGAGAATGGCCATTCTTACTGCCACGCCGTTGGTTACCTGGCTGAGAATGATAGACCGGTCGCTGTCGGCTACTTCACTCTCCATTTCAACACCGCGATTTACCGGGCCCGGGTGCATGATCGTGAAATCGGGATATTTCTCAAGATGCTCCATTTTGATACCGAACTTTTCGTGATATTCGCGAATGCTGGGAAAGAGTTCGGTTCCGGTATCCTGTCGCTCCAGCTGTATGCGCAAAGCCATGGCTATGTCACACCGTGATAGCGTATCCTCCAAATCATAAGAGACGTCAACTCCCAGGTCCTCAACAAAGACGGGCATAAAAGTCTTGGGGCCGCAAACTGTTACTTTGGCGCCCAGCTTATTAAGGCCGATAATATTCGAACGCACCACCCTGCTGTGAGAAATATCACCGATGATGGCTACGTGCCTGCCCTCCAAATCAGGATAAACCTGCTGCATGGTAAACATATCGAGCAGTGCTTGTGTGGGGTGCTCATGGGCACCGTCACCGGCATTGATGATTGCCGCATCGACCACGCGGGTGAGAAAATAGGGCACTCCGGGACTTTCGTGCCGGACCACCACCATATCTATTTTCATTGAACTGATGTTCCGGATGGTATCCTTGAGCGTCTCTCCTTTCTTTACGCTCGATGAACCGGTTGAGAAATTCACCACATCCGCACCCATGCGCTTTTGGGCCAGCTCGAAAGACAAGCGGGTCCGGGTACTGCTTTCATAAAAGAGGTTGACGATGGTTTTGTCACGAAGCGTTGGCACTTTGGGAACCGGCCGATCCAGAATTTCACGAAAATACTTGGCCTGCTCCAGCACAAAGAGAATGTCTTCTCTCGAATATTCTTTAAGGCCAAGCAGATGCTTTTGAGAAAAATCGTATTCGCGGATGTCGGTATTCTCAGCCATCACGATTCGTCATTATTAGGGTTCTGTACCACATAAACGGCATCTTCATCATCCAGCTCTTTCACTTTAACCCTGACCTCTTCCTTGATATGGGTGGGCAGCTTGATACCAACATAGTCTGCACTGATGGGCAGCTCCCGGTGCCCCCTATCAACCATGGCACAGAACTTAATGCTGTTAGGCCTGCCGTAGCTCATCAGGGCATCCATCGCAGAACGAACCGTACGCCCGGTATAGAGTACATCATCTACCAGGACAATATCCCGCTCGTACAAATCGAAAGGAATTTCAGTGACTTTAACTTCCGGCATTTTCAGCTTGCTTCGAAAGTCGTCACGATAAAAAGTGACATCCAGAACGCCGAAATCAACATCCAGGTTGAAATCTTTTAAAATAATTTCTTTAATTCGCTTGCCAATATAAACGCCGCGTGTCTGCATGCCGATGATTGCGAGCCTGGAGGGATCGTCATGCGGTTCCAGAAACTGGTGGGCAAATCGCATATAAGTGCGATTCAGATCATCCGCAGACATGATTTTAGCTCTATTCAAACGAAGGTACCTTATACTGTGTTTTCCGGGTGAAGCCTGTTAAGCTGCATGAATTTATGGAATGCATCATAGGAACTCAATTCATTATTTGCCAAACCGGTTTAATCAGAAGATAACACACGGCACTGACAAAAATATTACTTTCACTATATGAACAAAGCTTTTTTTCTCGATCGCGACGGGACCATAAACGTGGATTATAATTTTGTTCACACCCCCGAGGAGTGGACCTGGTGCAGTGGAGCCATAGATTCCATTCGCCGCCTCAATGAGTCCGGCTTCAAAGTGATTGTAGTCACTAACCAGTCCGGAATCAGCCGCGGGCGATACAGTTCGGAGCAGGTTGAACGCCTTCACGACTGGGTAGACCGTGAACTGCTAAAAGCCGATGCCCGAATTGATGACTGGTATATTGCACCGCATCATCCCAAACACGACCCCGACCCTGCCCGCTTTCCCAAGGAGGACCGAAAACCCGGCAAGGGCATGTTTAAGAAGGCGTCTGAAAAGCACGATATCGATTTCAGCGTTTCCTTCATGGCAGGCGACAAGATCACTGACTTGAAACCGGCCGTTGAATTAGGTATTACCCCCTTCTTTATCCGGTCGAGGCATGAACCGAAGCAGGATGGGGACTGGCTTGAAAGTCACGAAATCCCCTCTTACGACACATTGCAACAGGCATTAAATGATCAGTTTGAATTATGAGTACACTAAGCAACAAAGGTAGTGAAGGTATAAAAACAAGCATGGTATCCATTGACTTCTGGGATACCCTCGTTGACGCCGCTGTCGGCGGAAAGGAACGGCGCAAGATACGCTTTGATGCACTGTGTGAAATATCCCAGGAATATGTTACTGAAATGCCGACTGCCCAGATAGAGGCGGCTACCAAAGAGGCGTCGGATGAGTTTAACAGGATATGGTTCAAACAGCAACGAACACCAAAAACGGAAGAGCTGGTGAATACTATCCTAAATACATTGGGCATACCCGCCACTAAAAAAGAGATGGGCTACTTGGTCAATGTTTTTGAGGAGTCGCTGCTCGACGGCCAGCCTGCAATTCTGGATGGTGCCGGGGAGGCCATTGAAGCACTGTCCGGGAATTACAGACTGACCCTGATTTCCGATACCATGTATTCACCCGGCAGGGTTATCCGCAATTTTCTTGAAGACCACTCACTGCTTGATCATTTCGACTCTTTTCTTTTCAGTGACGAGGCAGGATACAGCAAGCCGAACCCGAAGGCCTTCTATAAGATGCTGGAGGATACGGGCTGTGAAGCTGAAGGGTCGTATCATATTGGCGACCGCCTAAATACGGATATCGCCGGGGCTAAAAAGGTCGGCATGCATGCCATCTTATTTACCGGCATATCCATGAAAAGAAATGGCTCTGATCCCGCCGCAAATGCCGAACCGGACCATGAATGCAACAACTGGCATGAAGTTCAAGAATTGCTTCTTTAGTACCACTTTGCTTTACCAAGCGTCCACGCTTGGTAAATTGCTAGTTCAAAGTTATACCCAGGGGATTCTTGAGATTTGCACTGCTATAGTAAAATTTTGTTGGGTCATCGACAAAACCTGCTCTTACCGGATTATTATGTACATAGTCTACTTTCTGTTCGATAACCTGATTACTATAAAGTGCTACAGGATAACTGCCGTTTTGCCAGAACTGATGATACCTATTCCCAATATTTTTTTGGCCTGCTTTCCGGAAAGATTCCAACATCCATTCAGTTCGGCTTTCTGATTGATTATTTGCAATCAGTTTTAAGATTTCTTTCGAAGTATAGGTTTTGAAATCCCTAATTATGCCAGGTAAAGATTCTTCTGTTTTTACAATGAGGTGCAAATGATTGGTCATTAGCACAAAAGCAAAAATTTTCAAACCCTTTTCTTTTTGACAATAATTTAGATTTTCAATTATAAAATCATTATAAATTCTTCTTGTAAAAACATCTATCCAGTCAACAACTGTTAAAGTTAAAAAATTAAGTTCTTCTGAATAGGTTATTCTTTTCATGATTCACAGAACTCCAAGCGTGGACGCTTGGATGAGCATTGTTTTTGTAAGCATTGTTGGATGAGTCTGGTTAAATGAGATTTAGTTGGATTTTTTGGCTGCACTAAACCAATATTTGATTTTTAACCAGGTCCAATAACTGTAAGACTGATAACTAAAGCATTCCTTACAAAGATTTAGATGCTAGCCGAAAGAAGTTCAAGAATTGCTTCTTTAGTTCTATGCCGTACCAAGCGTCCACGCTTGGTACATTGCTAGTTCAAAGTTATATCTAAGGGATTCTTAATATTTATACTGAAGGTACCTTAGTGGCAACTAATACACTTTTATTTGCGCCCTACTCTTGCTACCTTTGCACCGAGTTTAGAAACTAAAGGATAAACTGATTCTTACCGATTTATTATGAAAATTCACGAGTATCAAGCCAAAGAGATTTTAAAAGATTACGGAGTCGCCGTACCTGCCGGAGTAGCTGCAGAAAGCGTTGACAAGGCCGTTGAAGCGGCAAAAGAAATGAAAGAAGGCGGCACATCCCTTTTTGTAGTTAAAGCCCAGATTCATGCCGGCGGACGAGGCAAGGGAAGAACCAAAAACAGCGACGCCAAAGGCGTAATTCTTTGCAAGAGCATTGACGAAGTGCGGGAAGCTGCCGAGTCTCTGTTGGGCGATACCCTGGTAACCATTCAAACCGGTGAAGAAGGGCAAAAAGTTAAAAAGATTTATGTAACCGACGGGGTTGATATTGAGCAGGAGTTCTACCTCGGCATCCTGCTTGACCGGGCCAAAAGCAAGAATGTTATCATGGTTTCCACCGAAGGCGGGGTTGAAATCGAAAAAGTTGCTGAAGAGACTCCCGAAAAAATTATCAAGGAGTGGGTTGAACCCGGAATGGGACTGCAGCATAACCAGGCCCGCCACCTGGCCTTTGCCCTGGGGCTGGAAGGCGATGCCTTCAAGAAGGCCGTTAAATTTATTATGGCACTTTATAACTGCTACGTTGAAACGGATGCCAGCCTGGTAGAGATCAATCCATTGGTACTGACCCCCGGCGGCGATGTCTTTGCTCTTGATGCCAAGATGACCTTCGATGACAATGCACTCTTCCGTCACAAAGATATTCAGAAACTGCGCGATGAATCAGAAGAAAATCCGGCAGAACTCGAAGCGTCCAAGCACGGACTGAACTACATCAAGCTTGACGGCAATGTAGGCTGCATGGTTAACGGTGCCGGACTTGCGATGGCGACCATGGATATTATCAAACTATCCGGCGGCGAGCCAGCCAACTTCCTGGACGTGGGCGGAGGCGCCAACGTTGATACCGTTAAAAACGGCTTCCGTATTATCCTGGAAGATCAAAATGTAAGAGCAATCCTAATCAACATCTTTGGCGGCATTGTACGCTGCGACCGTGTAGCCAATGGTATTATTGAAGCGGTCAAAGATCCGGAAATAGCCAAAAAGGTAGAAAACGTACCGATCATTGTTCGCCTGCAAGGTACCAACGCCGAAGAGGCCAAAGAAATCATTGATAACTCAGATCTCAATGTGATCTCTGCCGTACTGCTTAAAGAGGCAGCCGAGCAGGTCTCTAAGGTACTGGCAGCCTGATTACTGACTCCTGATTATTTATTTATAATCATCTTTAAAAACCCTGTGCGAATTACCCTCGTACAGGGTTTTGCAGTATGTTGGGACTGCTATAGCATAAATACCATTTACGGTATGCTCAGAGGCCATTTACCAGTATCAGTAACCTCAGTCTTAATAATTTTTTAATCGATGTGCCGGCAAAGCGCCCACTTTTATAAAGAACTGCCCCTGCTCGACGATTTTTCAGCAGCCTCTGATATAGATCACTATCATAAAATGCCTTCCAACTGGTATATCGTTGCCACAGACATTGTCAATTCAACCGCTGCCGTCCGGGATAAAAACTATAAAAGCGTCAATATTCTCGGTGCTTCGCCCATAGCGGCGATACTCAATCTGACCGACCGAAATTCCATCCCTTTTGTCTTTGGAGGTGACGGAGCCTTTATCTGCATTCCGCCCGAGCTTGTTGATTCCTGCCGGGAAATACTTTCGGCATGCAGGAATATCGGCTTTAAGTCCTACGGTTTGGAACTGCGGGCTGCCATCATTCCGGTTTCCTATCTGAATGAGATGGATAAACCATTGAAAATAGCCCGGTTCAAGGCTTCCGATAATTTTGTGCAGGCTTTATTTATGGGTGAGGGCATTGCCTATTCCGACTACCTTCTCAAATGCGACGATAAAAAATATGAACAGTTTCATGTTTTGGAAGCCGAACATTCCCCGCAGGTGAATTTCGAAGGCCTCGAATGCCGGTGGAAGGAAGTCAGGCATAGCGACAAGGAAGTCATCACCCTTCTGGTCTATGCCAAGCCCGGCCGGGACGGTGACACTGCTTCAGTTTATACCGAGGTCATACAAAAACTTAGAGACCTGTTCGGTTTTGACTTTGGAACAAACCCCATAGATCCCGCGGCCCTGAGCATGAACTTTTCCATCTCTGAACTCATGGGCGAAACCAAGCTACGTACTTTCGGCATGGGACTGATAGAACGCTGGAAGTATATAATAAAAACCCAAATGGAGATCCTGACCGGCAAAGTGTTTATGAGATTGGGTTACAGGAGCTCTAAAACAGACTGGAGCCGCTACAAAAGCGACCTTTCGCTCAATTCCGATTACCGGAAATTTGACGACATGCTCCGGGTTGTCATCACCGGAAAAACAGAACAGCGAAAAACGCTGGAAAAGTATCTTGACGGGCTATTTGAAGCGTCAAAACTGGCCTACGGCATTCACGTTACTGATGCGGCCATGGTTACCTGCATGGTATTTGAGTATCACCGGGATCACATTCACTTTGTTGACGGAAGCAACGGTGGCTATGTTATGGCTTCCAAACAGCTGAAAGAGCAAATAAAGGTACTGGACGAAACCCTACAGGATTAAAAAGCGCTATAGAATCAGCTTACCGGCTGTTTCATCAGCTCACTTTTTACTTTTTTGTAATAGTCTTCGTAGCGTGTAACAATTTTACTCATTTCAAATCGCTCAGCCTGTTTGCGGGCGTTTCTGGATAGCTCTTCGTGATGCTCTTCATCCTGTAAAATATCAACCGCATGTTTTGCCATGCATTCAATATCATCCAGGTCGCAGAGATAACCGGTTTCCCCATGTACATTCACTTCAGGAAGCCCGCCAATATTGGTGCTGATTACAGGCACGCTGCAGCTCATGGCTTCCAGTGCCGCAAGACCGAAAGTCTCTGAACCGGAAGGAATCAGGAACAGGTCGGCAATAGAAAGTATCTCTTCCACATTTTCCTGCTTCCCTAAGAAACGCACCTGATCACATATTTTTAACTCACGGCACCGGCGTTCTGCGCGCTGCCGGTCGGGACCGTCGCCTACCAGCAATAGTTTTGCTTTAATATCATTCTTAAGAACCTCATGAAACACAGAAATCACTTCCGGTACCCGCTTCACTTCACGGAAGTTTGAAACGTGCACCACAATCTTTTCCCCGTCCGGACATATTGCCTTTTTAAAATGCGTCTTATTCGACTTTTTGAATCGATCCAGATCAATAAAATTAGGTATTACTTCAATATCCTTCTTTATGTCGAAACGCTTATAGGTTTCCTCTTTTAGATATTCAGATACCGCGGTCACGCCGTCACTCTGGTTGATAGAAAAATCTACCACGCTCTTGTAGCTGGCGTCACTGCCAACCAGGGTGATATCCGTACCATGCAGGGTGGTTATGATGGGAATATCCGCTGCCCGTTCACCTAATATCTGTTTGGCCAGAAAAGCACTTGTGGCATGAGGGATAGCGTAGTGAACATGAAGAACGTCGATTCCTTCAAACTCAATCATATTCGCCATCTGATTGGCCAAAGCCAGATCATAAGGCGGATATTCGAATAACGGATAGGAATTTATATTAACCTCGTGGTACGAAATATTGGTCTGAAATGTATCCAGCCGCGCCGGACGGGCATAACTGAGTATGTGCAGGTTGTGATCTCGCTGTACCAGCCCTTTGGCAAGTTCGGTAGCAACGACGCCGCTGCCTCCAAATGTTGGATAACAGACAATGCCAATATTCATAATAAAGGTAACTTAAGTTGTTTCAATTTCTAACGCTCACCACCCGGTGGGTATTGTTAATGCTGATAGCCTAACCAATGATACTGCCGGATAAATTCCCAATCTAAGCAATTAGGTGCAAAGTATTTGAACCCTTATATTATAGAGTTTTGAAAAATCGCTCGAAAGCGGTTTACTGTTACATTATGTCACTGAATTAATAAACCGACAAACCTACTATGGCAGGGCATTCCAAATGGGCCAATATAAAGCATAAAAAGGCCAAAGAAGATAAAAAGCGAGCTAAGATATTCAACAAACACCTCAGGGAAATTACCGTAGCAGCGCGCGAAGGAGGCGGTGATCCCGAAATGAATGCTCGTCTTGATACGGCTATTGAAAATGCTAAAAGTGATAATGTACCAAAAGATAATATTGAGCGTGCCATAAAGAAAGGCACCGGCGAGCTCGATGAAGGCGAGGGCCGTTACGAAGAAGCGACCTATGAAGGCTACGGTCCCGGCGGCATTGCCTACTTTATTGAAGTTACCACCAATAATTATAACCGTACAGTCGGTGAAATCCGCCACATTTTTACCAAGCACGGTGGCAACCTCGGCACCGACGGTTCCGTTGGGTACCTTTTCGAACAGAAAGGCATGATTCGCGTAGAGGCAGAAGACCATGACGAGGAAGATTTTATGCTTGACGCGATTGATGCCGGAGCGGAAGAGATTGAGCCCGATGAAAATTTCTTTGCCATTACGACCGGCCGGGAGTCGATGTATGAGGTCAAGGACAGACTTGAAGAACAGGGTTATGAAATTGACTCAGCCGAGCTCGTTCGCATCCCCATGACGGAAGTCAAGGTTGATGAAGGAACGGCCCTGTCTAACTTCAAGCTGATGGAAAAATTTGAAGACAATGATGATGTATCCGACGTGTTTACAAATATGAAAATGGACGAGGAGACGCTGGCCATTGCCGAGAACATGGACTGATTTGTAACAATTTCTCTGTAAAAAATTCGTTTAAAGCAGGGAAACCAATACATTAGCCTTCATGTTTAGTCCTTATAGATTGCAGAAATTAACTTTGTGACCATGAACAGAATCTTAGTATTACTTATAGGAATATTCCTGCTGGGAGCATCCCTGAATGATGCCCGTGAGGCAAATAATGCATACCGCAACGGGGAGTATGCAAAGGCTATTGAGCTGTATAAAAAAGCTATAGAGCAGAATCCGGAAAATACCAAGCTCTATTACAACCTTGGGAATGCTCTGGCCAAAGATGGCAAGACCGAAGAAGCTATTCGCTTTTTCGAGCAGTTTAAAGCCATGACGGAAGACCCCGAGCAGCGGGCCATGGCTGACTATAATATTGGCAATATCTATTCCGAGACTAAAAAATGGGATAAAGCCGTAAACCATTACAAAAATTCACTGCGCTATCAACCACTGGATCAGGATGCCAAGAATAATTACGAGATTGCAGTCAACAAGAAAGAAGAAGAGCAGAACCAGGAGCAACAACAGCAGCAGAATTCAGACAATCAGCAGAATCAACAGCAGCAAAATAAGCAGCAGCAACAAAATCAGGATCAGCAGCAGAACCAAAACCAGCAACAGCAACAACAGCAGCAAAACGAACAGCAGTCTCAGCAGAATCCGCAGCAACAGCAGCAGTCCACCCAGATAAGCAAGGCGGAAGCCGAGAAGATTTTAAAAGCCCTGGAGCAAAAAGAAAAAGAACTTTTAAAAGAGTTTAAAAAACAGAAAACCGAGTCGAGCAACAGTACCAATGAAAAGGACTGGTAAGCCTTTCGCAATATTTCTCTTATTACTCCCCCTGTTTAGCATTTTTGCCGGCAACAGCCGGGCACAATCGGCAGATATTAATGTCGTGGCCACTGTTTCCCAAACCACCGTCTATACCGGTGAAAGAATAAGTTTGTCTGTGGAAGTAAGCGGCGATTTCAATAATGTATCGAGGCCAAGCCTGCCCGAATTCACCGGCTTCCGGCTGCTCAGCAACAATCCTTCCACCTCACGGAGCTATAGTTTCGTGAACGGCAAAACGAGCTCTTCATACACCTACTCCTACTATCTCATTGCCCGGGAAAAAGGCACTTATACCATCCCCTCTATTACAGTTAGTATTGATAGTAAAGAATTTACCACAGATCCCATTGATGTTGAAATAGTAGACCGGAACAGCTCTGCAAACGAACCCGGCTCGGATTCCAGGCCGGAAATCTTTCTGCGCATGGAGGTATCCGACACCAACCCTGTACCGGGGCAGCAGCTCATTACCGATGTAATCCTCTACTTCAAAGACGGACTTGAGGTTAACTCCTATCAGCCCGTACCCGGCTGGAAAGCAGAGGGATTCTGGAAAGAGGAATTGGAAAATACCGAAAGGCCACGGGCCGAATCGACTATCATAGACGGCGTTCGATACCGTAAAGCCCGGCTGCTGCAGTTTGCCCTTTTCCCGACTAAAACCGGCGAACTCAGTATCAGTCCCTATGAAATTATTGTATCAGTGCGTGCGGCATCCTCGAGGGAGGATCCCTTCAGCAGTTTCTTTGGTGGGTTTGGATCTAACCAGCGACAGGTTGAATTGAAAACCGATCCACTTAAGCTGAATGTGGAACCTCTCCCGGACATTGACCCCGCCAGCTATACCGGGGCGGTAGGCTCTTTCAGAATTAACCGGAAAATAAGCACCAGAGAAGCCGTTGTCGGCGAATCCATTGAAATTGAAACGACTATCCGCGGTACCGGAAATGTGCCTTTGATAACCAAGCCCGAATACGAATTGCCCGATGGACTTGAAATATATGATCCCCAGCAGGCTTCTTCCCTGAACCGTCGAAACCAGCAAATTAGCGGTTCTAAGGTATTTACCGATATCGTAATTGCCCGCACACCGGGCAGCTATACCATCCCCCAAGCAACTCTGGCCTATTTTGATCCCTCACGTAATCAATACATCAGGGAGAGTCTGCCGGCCCTGACATTTTCCGTAAACAGCGATCCCAATGCGCAGGCATCAACCGATCAGCCCATGACCTTTTCAGTTAAACCGGTTACAGGCCTTGCAAGCTGGACTTCCGATTCCCCTGCTAAACTGGCCGGGCAATGGTGGTTCTGGGCGGGTATACTATTTCCGATGCTGGTGCTGGGAGTCGCCTACTGGCAGAAAACCTATAGGGACAAAATGACAAACAATACCGCTTTCGCCCGGTCTAAAAGAGCTTCCTCAATTGCAGAAGAACGGCTTGCCAAAGCCATCGAAAAGTCGGAAGGGGGAAATATCAGGGAAGCCTACAACCTGCTGCAAAAAGCATTGACCGGTTATATAAGCGACAAGCTGAACTTACCCGAAGCCGGACTTTCCAATCAGAGCTACATATCAGCCCTTCAGGATGAAGGAGTGGATATGGAACTGCTCAAAAATATTCGGATGCTGCTTGACAAGTGCGCAACCATAAGCTATGCTCCCGACAGTTCCCACGCCTATTTGAAATCACATGTCGGGCTGGCACAAAGTATTCTCGAGAAATTGAAAAAAGAACTGTAAGAATTTACCTGAACAACACTCAATCATGAAACGAATCGGTACCGGCCTGCTTTTTGCAGTTTTTATGATGCATGCTTCCCTGGGCCTTGCGCAGGAAAACGCGCAGCCCATTTTTGACCGCGGTAACGATGCACTGGTTGCCGGAAATTACCTGCAGGCGGTCACTGCCTATAAAGAGCTTGAAAGCCGTAATATGATATCAGGAGCCCTGTTCTTAAACATGGGCATCAGTTATGTGCAGCTGGATTCACTGGGTAAGGCAAAATATTATTTTATTAAGGCTTCACGCTTTGAGGAAACGGAAGAGCAGGCAAACAGGGGTCTGGACTTTGTGGAACAGCGTTTCAGCCGTCAATCAGCCGTACTGCCCAAACTGCCCTGGGACAAAGCTGTAGACTGGCTTAAACTGAATATGGGTGCTTCTTCCCTATTAGGAATCGGAATTATTCTTTTGAATATTGGCATCCTCGCTTTTGTGAGCACCTGGTTCTGGGTACCATATGAGAAACCGGTGCAGCGTTCCGGACTGGGAGCATCTGCAATCGGTCTTTTAATAGTTTTTTTAAGCTTTTATGTTCAGTACGTTAGCCAGCGCTACAGTGAAGCCGTGATGGTTCACCGTCAGACGAATGTAGTGGAACAGCCGCAAGAAGACGCTGCGGTTGTGAGCCAGGCCTATGAAGGATACACCTTCACCGTGGATGAATATCGCAGTGAAGAACAGCAAGGCTGGAGCTATGTTCGCATGAGCAACGGTTTGTACGGCTGGATTCCCAATAATGAAATCAAGGTTTTATAATTAATAACCGCAGTTTAACATGGATCAAAACAGGTCCTTTCTGATGCGGCGAAACAAAAATAGAGATATGTCTAAAGTTCAAGATTATATAGATTCGCATAAAGATCATTTCAAAGAAGAGCTGTTTGAACTGCTACGTATTCCCAGTATAAGCACCAATTCCGAACACAAGAAAGATGTTTTGGATGCGGCCCGTTACCTCGTCGATCGTCTAAACGACCTGGATCTTGACCGGGTGGAATTATTTGAAACCGATGGAAATCCTATCGTATTTGCAGAATTGATTACTGACGATTCAAAGCCAACCGTTCTGGTTTACGGACACTATGACGTACAGCCCCCCGACCCCATAAATAAATGGGATACTCCGCCTTTTGAACCGACCGTTCGCGATGGCGACATATACGCGCGCGGTGCAAGTGACGACAAGGGACAGTCTTTTACTCATGTTAAAGCACTTGAGGCATATCGAAAAACAGGTACGGAGTTTCCCGTAAATATTAAATTTATATTTGAAGGGGAAGAAGAAATCGGCTCTCCCCACCTTGTACCTTTTATCAAGGAGCATAAAGAAATGCTGGAGTGCGATATGGTACTCATATCAGATACGGCGATGTTTGCTGAGGATACGCCATCCATTACCTACGGCCTTCGCGGCCTGGCTTATATGGAAGTGGATGTGGTCGGTCCCAACAGGGATCTGCACTCGGGTGTATATGGGGGTGCCGTTGATAACCCGGCCAATGTACTGGCTAATATTATCACAAAGCTAAAAGATGACAACGGCGTTATTCAGGTTCCGGGCTTTTATGAAGATGTAGTTCAGCTCAACGAAGAAGAACGCGAAGAGTATAAAAAACTCCCTTTTAACGAAGAGGCCTTCATGAGCAATCTCGGGCTTGACGCCCTGAATGGTGAAAAAGGATACTCCACGCTGGAGCGCACATCTGCGCGTCCCTCTCTTGATGTGAACGGACTTTGGGGCGGTTACCAGGGGGAAGGCGCTAAAACCGTGCTGCCTTCTGAAGCGGGAGCAAAAATCAGCATGCGCCTGGTTCCGGATCAGGATCCAAAAGAAATTGCCCGGCTGTTTAAAGAGTATGTTGAATCCCTGGCGCCTGAAACGGTCGAGGTTACGGTTTCTGAGCATCATGGCGGCCAGCCTGCTATTACGGATCTGTCGTTCTACGGGCTCCAGGCTGCTGCAGAAGCTTTCAAAGATGTGTATGACAAAGAGCCCTTATTTACTCGTGAAGGCGGATCCATCCCCATCGTCGCTGACTTTGAGGATGTGCTGGGCGCTCAATCCATCTTAATGGGCTTTGGGCTGAACAGCGATGCTATTCATTCGCCTAACGAAAAATTTGCCCTCAAAGATTTTTACAGGGGCATTGCTACTTCGGCACGGTTCTTTGAGTTACTGCCAAAATACTCCTGATAACCGGCATGCCGCGTACCGTCTATTCACCGAAGAGTCGGCACCGGCCCGTATGTGAAAATCAATTATTCTATGTTTACTAAGTTTCGGGCAGCTCTTCTGGGCTACTTATTCGCATTAGCGCTGTTTTTGCTGCTTACATCCTGTGGGGTCACCGGGGAAGGTGAATTCACGGAAACCTTCACCTTCGATGTACAAAGGCAATCAGAAATTGTTTCGGATACCACCGGCCGGCAGGTGGCGCCGGACAGTATCATAACGGTGTATAATTTTTCTATTGAACCGGGTTCGAGCCTGGTATTTGAATACGGGCGAAATGTGCACCCACCCAAAAACGTAACTGACGCAGGCCTTTTAGAAACTCTCGTTTTCCAGATTCCTACCGGCTCTGACACCTTTGAGCTGACAGGCAATCAGCTGTCAGAAGCACAATCTTTTTACAGAAGGGGCTGCTTTTGTCCGGAGTCCGGTGCCGGGTTCAGGGTGAGTGATGGCTTCCTGGAGGGAGAAAAGCTGAGTGCCAACATCTGGTTTGTCAGGGCTGATGTTGTCATTACCGGGTTCAGGCAGAACTATGAAATAACATTCGAGCACATCTTTAGGCTAAAGCAGTAAAGCGTATTCCGCCATCCCACCGAATGCTATAATGCCATCTGAAGAAGAGGGAAATCCTGCACTTATTTCATGCCTTTTTACTATAATGAAATAAATGGCAATTAAAAGGGATGTGAGATGACACAATGCAAAAATATGAACCGCCGGTTTTCTATGGCAACAATGATAATGTTACCGGTTCTGTTAATGGGCACAATGAAAGTATATAGCCAGTCGCCTGTTAATTCGGGCGAAACTGAAAAGTATCTCATGATTCGTACTGATGATGTAGGCATGAGCCATTCGGTGAATACGGGTGTAACCCGCCTGCTTGAAACGGGGTACCCGGTTTCCGTATCCGTTATGTTCGCCTGTCCCTGGTACCAGGAAGCCGTGTCGGTACTGAAGAAATACGACCATATATCTGTCGGCGTACACCTGACGCTGAACTCAGAATGGGAGCATTATCGATGGGGGCCGGTTGCAGGGAGGGAAGCGGTGCCAACGTTGACTGACGAAAACGGCTACTTCTTTCACTCGTCGTCTACGCTGTATAATAACAATCCCGATCGGTCTGAACTTGAAAAAGAGCTGCGTGCCCAGATAGAAAGGGCATTGGCGTCCGGCCTTGAAATCGATTACCTGGACTACCATATGGGTACCGCAATCGGAGACCCTATGTTCAGGGAAGTTACCGAAGAGCTGGCCGAAGAATATAAGCTGGGACTTTGGGGCTATTTTGGCAGCAGTGAATTTTATGATCACTATCGTGCCACTCCCGAGGACAAAGTTGACAGTCTTAATACCATGATGAACAGAGTAGAGCCCGGTTACAGCTACCTGGTTACGCATGTAGGAATTGACAATGCGGAACTGGGTGCTATGAAAGATATGAACAACTCAGCACCGCTGGCAAAGATGAGTGCCAACCGCCAGGGAGAGCTGGATGCCTTAACCTCAGACTCTTTTGCCAGGGCACTTAAAAAGAATAACATTAAGCTGGTTACCTTCGGCGATCTGATAGATTTCAAAGGCTTAGAGAATATGAAGCGGCCCGAGGGAGAAGAAAATTAATTTATTGCGATGCCACGCTGTGGTGTATTTTGGAATTACCCGGCTATCCGGCAGCTGCCGCCAAAGTTACCTTCATCCGATCAGTTCTCTCCAGCCGGGCCGGAAATTGTTACGCATATCCAGCCACTCGTTAGCCTCTTCAAGGTTCGGCACTTTCATATTTTCAGCATCCCACTGCAACTTGAGGTTTTTGTCGCTGAACTTGATGGCCATATTACCCAACAGCATCGTTTCGGTCAGCTTGGCGGCATATTCGAAGTCGGAGCTTGTTTTTCCTTTGCCCTTGGCGGCATTCACCCATTCCTGGTGAATTTCCGGCGGACGCTCGATCATCATTTTGGGCTGGCCGATCTTTTCCAGGTCCGACTCTGGAATAAAACGCGGGTTATTGCCGTAAACATCAGCCATCAGCTTGCCTTTGCTGCCGTGAAAGATCATTCCGCCGCCCCAGGAACCCATGGGTTTACCTTCTTCCAGCTCATCCGGACGAGGAGGCAGCATGCCGCCGTCATACCAGGTCAGCTTAACCGGCTTTCTTTTTCCCTTGGCTGGAAAGTTATAGTTTACGATGGAACCTAGTGGAAAGGCCTCATCATTAAAAGGTGTGCTGCTGGCATGAACATTTTCCGGCATGCCTAAGTCAAGCGCCCAGTAAGGCTGGTCCATGATATGAGCACCCATATCCCCGAGCGCGCCGGCTCCAAAATCCCAGCGCCCGCGCCAGGCAAAGGGAGCAATATCCGGGTGGTAGGAGCGGTAACGTGAGGGGCCAATCCATAAATCCCAGTGCATGGTGTAGGGAACAACGGGTATTTCATCCGACCTCTGTACATCGGCACCCTGGGGCCAGAATCCTCGCGGACGGTTGGTCCAGCAATCCACTTTGGTTACCTCACCTATGGCACCCTGTCGAATCCATTCGATAATTTTTATGGTCCCTTCAAAATTGTGTCCCTGGTTTCCCATCTGGGTTACAACACCCGTCTCGCCGGCAACCTCTGCCAGACGGCGAGCTTCATAAATGGTTCGGGTGAGGGGTTTCTGCACAAAGGCATGCTTGCCCATTTTCATTGCGTGGATGGCTATGGCTGCATGGGTATTGTCGGGCGTGGCTACCATCACAGCATCAATCTCTTTTTCCTTCTCCAGCATCTCCCGGAAATCAACATACCGTTTTGCCTTTGGATAGTTATAGAGCGTTTCGGCGGCATACTCTTCATCCACATCGCAAAGGGCATATATATTCTCCCCGATTTCTGCCAGTGACCTGGTGTTGCTTGCTCCCATTCCGCCGACGCCGATGCAGGCGATATTCAGGGTATCACTGGGTGCCTGGTAACCGCTTCCACCCAACACGTGGCGTGGTACCACCATCATACCACCGGCTGCCAGAGCAGCCTTTCCCAGGAAATTTTTCCGTGAAATACCTTTGCCGCCTTTTGACTCTTCTTTATTCTCGTTGCTCATTCAATACCCCGCTTCTTAGATCATATTTTAATTGCCGGAAGTAATTTAAAAGCTTTGATGCGAATAGCAAATCATAGCAAGCCTTCTCCCTCTGAATACTCATTCTTTTACAAACCGGGTCAGCTTTTTAAAACCATGCATAATTATATTCATCACAAATCAGTAATAACTCTATTTAAAGGCTATGAAATCATTATTTCAAAGTGAAGAGGTTTGGCTGCGGATAGTTAATAGGTTTCGATCATTTTCTACTGATCCGCATATATCTTTATTCGAATCTTTGTTAGTCTTCGTGAAAATTATCCTGCTGCATCAAAACTTCTCCAAAGGATATGTCTTCCGCAGCGAGCACCAGGATAGTCGTAGGCAGCCCTTTCAGTCTCTGCTGGACCCTGTTGTAATATCTGCTGAAATTATTATCCGGTTCAGCCATACCCAGCATTACAAGATCCGCATCTTGCGAAGAATCGCGGAGTATTTCATCAAATGAACGACCGTTTGAAACGAGTACTTCCGGCTTTGCACCGGTCCTTATTTTATCGACGATTCTAAGCAAGTTGTTCTTTGCTTCTTCTGCTGCAAATTCATTGTCAACAACCATTTTAATACGCACTTCCGCATCCCACCAACTTCTGCTGCTTTGAAGCAAGTATGCCAGAATCATCATTAGTCCGCCATTACCTTGCAAGCCGCCCCACCAAATATCAATTCGC
>DATFJD010000223.1:0-3195 GCA_035269475.1 Halalkalibaculum sp. | reverse complement strand
GCAAATCGGTCCGACGATATTGACGACCTGGCTGGACTCTTTATCAAGCTTGCTTAGGTTAACAATAGTGTGACGGGCACCATAGAGCGCCGGCCTTATAAAAGAGTTCATTCCGGTGTCAACCCCCACATACTTCACACTCCCCTTCCCTTTCAGCTGGGTTACCTGAGCCAGAAGCACCCCGGCCGTTGCAGTCAAATAGCGGCCCGGTTCTACCCATAGCTCATATTCCGGGTGAGCCTCCTTGAACTGGTTCAGCAGCTCATCTACCTGTTTCATATTAAGCGAGGCCTGGGTATCATTTTCACGGATGCCGAAGCCTCCGCCCAGGTCAAGTATATCAACCCCTCCCAGCTCTTCAGCAACTTCGTGCAGAATCAGGGCCGTGCTCTTCCATTGGGTAGGATCTTTGATTCCGCTGCCAATATGCGCATGAAGTCCCCTAACGGTAATCCCGATTTCATCTACAATCGCTTTTACCTCAGGAATTTCAAAACGTGGAATCCCGAACTTGGAATGTACGCCCCCGGTTTTGACATGGTCGTGGTGGCCGTGGCCGTGGCCGGGATCAATGCGCAGGAAGATGGTTTTATTTTCGAAAACCCCGGGCCATTTCTGCAGGGGATAGATATTATCGAGCGTGAGGTTTACACCGTAATCAAATGCGCGCTCATATTCTTCACGCGGCGCAAAATTAGGCGTGAAAATAATCTCTTCAGGGGCAATTTCCGGAAACAACTCAAATACCTCCTCGACTTCTCCTATTGAGACACATTCAAAGCCCAAACCCTGAGAACGAAAGGTTTTTAGCACATCAATATTCGCATTGGCTTTCATGGCATAGAAAAAACGGTCAACCGAATGGAGCTCCTTAAGCTTTTTTGCGTTCCCAATCAGCGCTTCTTTGCTGTACACGTAAGAAGGTCCCCTTTCTTTGGAGAGTTTAATGAGTTCATCACGCTTTCCCCTCCACCATGCTTCCCGGGCTTTTTCTTTCTCTTCCACATCTCCCATAAGCTCAGGCCAGGTGGGTCCGAAAGACTGCTGGTTCCCTGACTGTGAAATAACCTGTTCGTGCAGCTGCCGAACCAAACGGTCTGCCTGTTCACTGCCTACAACAAAGGTAAAGTTCAGGTCATTGGCAGCCTGGCTCAACAGGTAAACCTGATGTTCCTGGAAGACCTCAAAAGCCGGACCCAGCTGATGCAGTATGGTGCGGATATGCCGTCCCAGCAAGCTTACCGCGGAGGTTGACTCAATGACATTCACCTTGCAATGCGTACTCAATTCCTCGATAAATTCCCTTCTAATATCCTGGAAATGGGCATTAAGGCCCGGGTCAAGGGATACCGTAACGTTCGATTCTGATGTTGAAACCAGATCGATGGACAGGCCGTGATTTTTAAAGACTTCGAAAACATCCGCAAGGAAGCCAACCTGCTGCCACATTCCCAGCGACTCCATACTCACCAGTATAATATCGCCGCGAACCGCTATGGCCTTAACCAGGGCAGTATCATCAGAAACTGAGGATGAGATCACTGTGCCCTCCAGGTCAGGTTTGTGCGTGCATTTGATATGTATGGGTATCTTGTGCCTCCGGGCGGGCATGATACAACGGGGGTGCAGCACCTTTGCCCCGTTGGTTGCAACCTCCTGTGCCTCCTCATAACTGAGATGCTTAAGCAGGCGCGCCGAGGGAACGGCGTGCGGATTGGCCGTGAACATTCCGGGCACGTCGGTCCATATTTCCAGAACCTCCGACTGCAGCTTTGAAGCCAGATATGCGGCCGAAACATCAGAACCGCCTCTGCCCAGCAGTACCGTCTTCCCACTCTGGTCACTGGCAATAAATCCCTGGGTGATAACCACCTCTCCTTTGCCTTCAATAGCCTGCTGCAACTCCTCATCTTTCCGGTCATCGCATACGGCGGAAAGAATAAGATTCTTTTCGCTGGCGTTTTTCTGGGGCACCGACTTCAGCAAGTCCCTGGCATCCAGCCAGTTTGCCTCTATCCCCTGCTTCTTTAAATATGCTGCCCCAAGGGTTGTAGCCATAAGTTCTCCCAGTGACATAAGCTTAGCCTGAACCCTGAAGCTGGCTTCCTCAACCAGTGCAATGCCCTTGGCCAGCTGGTCCAGCTCGAGAAAATAATCTCCCAACAGCTTATCGGCATCAAGATCAAGGCTTTCGGCTAAATCACGATGGGTGTCTTTGATAGAGTCAAGCAATGAAGCGTAGTTACCTCTTGGTGCCTGTTCAATAACTTCCTGCAGCTTGTTTGATATACCGCTTACTGCAGAGTGAACCAGGCAGACCCTGTAACCATCCTTACGGCGTTGCTTTACGACCTCAGATATATTATTCCAGTTGTGGCGGTTGGATACACTCGTCCCGCCAAATTTCAGTACAATCCAGTCTTTGCTGTCAGACATTTCTTTATTTCTAACTACCTGTTTGATGAGCCGCTAATATAAACCTGTTTAGGGACTGATTAAAACCAAATTCACGGATAACATTCCTAAAGCTTCAATGAATGAATTTATCCCGCAGATCTCGCAGATTAGCGCAGATGGCTATGATTGATTTTTTGAGGGCTTTGTAAACCAATCAACTTAAGACTAAGAGGGAAATGTTGATCAGACAAATTGTCCGATCAAGACAAACCCGGATTTTACTCAGATCTTTGGAAGAATTTCATTTTCAACCTGCATTAGTTAGGCCTCCAAAACCGATACTGACGCTTAAAGTTATTTGTGTATGTCTTTCTGAGTAGCTTAATATTAAAGACAAAAGAGTTGGTCGGGTAGACAACCCGACCAACATGTTTTAAATATTTTTCTGAGATGTTTTAATAATATGTAGATAATCAACTCGCGTACAGACATGAGTTCCTTAGACCGGAAATTGCTTAAGCATTTTTGAGCCACAGATGTCACAGATCTGCGGGCCAATTTTCTCTTTTAAAGTCTTCCGGCACCCTTCCACCATTCCACAATACAATCATGGCAATAGCCGCATCGAATAGAATTACCCTTTAGGGGAACTATTTTGTATCATTTTCACCTTACATTTCTAAAAATTCCATTTAGAGAATTAACCCCATTACAGTTGAGCATTCGATTCATCTTTTTCATTTTCGCACTGGCATGTAATGCCTTTGCCCAGGAGTCTGCCTCCGTCAGCGGCTATAT
>DATFJD010000222.1:0-2092 GCA_035269475.1 Halalkalibaculum sp. | reverse complement strand
ATATGGTGGCCGGCCTGCAGCCTCATTCGGTTGCGGAAATACACCTGTCATTTATCAGGGGGAATGGAGGCAGTTACGTTTTCAGGGACGAGACCAATATCACTTCCATCTCGGGAATGTTTCATGAGCATGAGAGTCCCCGGCTGATGGTTACCTTTGATATGGATGCGGTTGACCAGGCTTATGCGCCGGGCGTGAGTGCACCCTGTGCCAACGGTCTGCATCATGACCTGTGGCTGACGGCTGCCTACCTAGCCGGCAGAAATGAGCAGGTTAGTTCTTTCGACCTTTCGGAAGTAAACCCGGCCTATGATCGTGACGGCCAGACGGCCAGACTGGCAGCTTTAACGATCTGGCAATTCCTCTTAGGCCTCAGCCAGCGGTAATGGATCACTGATTAAACTGATGAAATAGATTTACTCTGATATTTTTATCTGTTTTAATCATTATACTCAGCTTGTTCTGTGATCTAAGGTTTGATCTTGATATCGATTTTCTCGGTCGGATCCTGCTCTTTTTTCCGGATCGCCAGCTGCTGGATCACATTGTTGGAAAGTTCAACAAAAGCCCGGGCTGATTTAGATTCCAGGTTCTCTTCAAGAACAATCGGCTTGCCTTCATCGCTGCTTTCCCTTACTGACTGCTCAAGCGGTATTTCACCCAGGAAATTCGCTCCGATACGGTCGGCTAGTTTTCGGGCTCCATGCTTGCCAAATATGTAGTATTTCTTTTCAGGCATATCGGGCGGCACGAAATAAGCCATATTCTCTACAATGCCGAGTACCGGTACGTTCACCTTCTTGAACATGGCAACCCCTTTTCGGGCATCATCAAGCGCAACCGTTTGGGGAGTAGACACTACCACGGCACCTGTTAAGGGTACAGTCTGAACCAGGGTAAGCTGAATATCTCCGGTTCCGGGAGGAAGGTCCAGCACCATGTAATCGAGATCTCCCCATTCCACCTCCTGCATGAACTGCTTCACGGCACTGGTTACCATGGGCCCGCGCCAGATCATGGCCTGGTCCGGATCAACCAGCAGTCCCATTGAAAGAAACTTCACTCCGTGTTTTTCAAGCGGTATGAGCTTTTTCTTGGCTGTGATATTCGGACGTTCATGCGTTCCAAACATGGTCGGAACGCTGGGGCCGTAAATATCGGTATCCAGCAGTCCGACTTTGGCGCCGGTTCTGGCAAGTCCGCAGGCCAGGTTTACGGCTACGGTAGATTTACCGACTCCACCCTTGCCGGAGGCAACGGCAATGACATTTTCGACACCGCCCAGTATTTCATCCGGCTCCTGCTCTTCCTGCTTCTTGCGATGGCCCTGTCCCGGAAAGGAGCCGGACTCATCCTCCTCGGAATCATCCCTGAACTTTGAAATATTAACTGCGGTAGTGATATCCAGCACGGCTTCTTCATCCACGTACTTGTGTATGGCTTCTCGGCACAAATCCTTCAGGTTGTTATCCAGCTTCGGATTTTTCTCGGGAAGGTCAATGGTAAAGGTGATAAATTTATCCTGTACAATCAGGTCTTCGACCATGTTAAGGGTTACGAGATCCTTTCCCATTTCGGGATGCATCACATGGGTAAGGGCAGTGCGTACTTGTTGTTTATTAATAGACATTCGCGGGTTCCAGCATTTCTTCGATTTGTTTGAGGCCTGTAAAGATAAACAATTACAAACAGAGGCTAAACGCATTTCCCTGAAAAAGAATTCGAATAAAATCAGCACAGGAAGAGAGGGATAATTTGAATCTCTATCATGTTGACCTATGCAAGATACTACAACCATTTTCATTTGTGATCAATAATTCATTCTCCATTCTATTTAGAAATGATTAACTTCTAGGCTAGGCAGGTTTCAAGATTCAGGATGCAAGATACAAGTTTCAAGATGCATGATACAGGTGGCGGGATGCAGTTTACTTCGGTTCCCAAGTCCTTCTTCATGTATCCTGCATCCTGAGACCTGCATCCTTAAACCTGACAAAAATATCAAAGTAATTGAGACATGCTGAACCGTACCGCTTTTTACGATATTCATGAAAAACTAAATGCCAAACTAATTGACTTTGGCGGATGGGAA
>DATFJD010000221.1:0-2412 GCA_035269475.1 Halalkalibaculum sp. | reverse complement strand
TTGTAAAGGTGAAGTCGATACGCTTTTCAGAGTGATAAGGCTTGATGACAAGCTCAAATCCCCGCTCACCATTCGCTGTTGGGGTATCGCCGGTGCATCGAATCAAATCAAAAACAGGTCCGGGCACTGCTTCAAAGCAGAAAGTATCATATAGGCCGGATCTGCTGTAGCTTTCAAGATAATACTGATCGAGCTCTACGCGGTTGCCCAACTCTTCATGGATAAATTCCGCAAAACTGTACTCTGATTCCCGATCCGTAAGCTCGAGCCCAAGCTCTTTATCATATAGGTTCGTAAGAGCTGCTTTTTCAGCATCTACATTAAACCGATACCAATCGTTTTCATACGCAAGAGATCCGGATACATGTTCAGGGGCATTCGTTGGATTATTACTGCCAACTTCCAGCCTGTACTGCCGATATCCCATCGAAGGCATATCACTGAGCCAGAATGTCCAGTAGTCGCCCCGGTGAGCGTGTCGTACCAGCTGACCCGGAGACCGGTTTCCACTTCCATCAATGAGGTCAATATGCTTGCCGGCAGGAATCGTTTCATGATCGATAAAGAGCGTAGTGCTTCCCGATCGCTGGTGCGGGGTTGTATTGTACACCACGAGTGACGGTACATCCACATTTTGAATATCATCCAGTAAAAGGCCTGAAGCTTCTTCCTGGACCATTTTGGCGCGGCGTGTTGCCTCCCAGGCAAATGACTCTTTCAGACGACGCATTTCCAGCGTCTCTTTTCCATCGGGTTTGCTTACGCTTTCGTGCGATCCCATGGTGTGTTCTCCATAAAAAAGGAGTGCCTCGTTGGTTAAGGCCGACTGTTGTAAACTGTGTTGCCCAAGATCGTAACCGCCTATCAAAGCCATGCTTTGCGCAGCCTGTCCGGCCCTGATATCACTCATCGCCTGCCTCATGGCAGCTACCTCGCGCGCGCCCGATCCAAAGCCATCGACCCACCAGTCGGGCCAGGCCGCCCGGTAAACCGGAAGCTCGTCACCATGATTCTCCTCAATTTCCTCAAAAAAGTCCCGTGCAACAGAGAACCGAAGTTTGGGCCACTCATACTTCTCATTCCACTTCTGAATCATCTCTGAGGGATTCACCGACGGAGGTGAATTATCCGTCAGATACCCTGAATGCTGGATCATCATCGTATCAAAGGGATAGCCGGTGTTGCCCAGCTCATTCAAATAAGCCAGAAGCTCCTTTTCGAAATAGCTAAAGTCGCCGCGGCTGATATGAAATCTGAGGTTACCAGTGTGATAGTGTTCACCCCGAAATGCAAGCATCCGGTTTCCCGAGGGCGATTCCCACCAGAAAGGCCTGGGATGGTCGAAAACCAGAAGGGCTTTATGCGCATGTGTTCCCATTGTGAGATACCGAATCCCCAGCGAAGAAAAATAGTCGTTCACCGACCAGCCAATACCGTTCACATCGTTCTGCATAGCCGTCGTGACCTCCATTCCGTAATCCCGTATGCGCTCAACCGGTTTCAGAGACCGTGCCAGTATCTGCTCGTCGGGCACTTCATCAAAATTCAGGTACATTCCCGTGAGCTCTATCCTGCCTTCATCCACACGATTTTTCAGCCTCTGCACCTGTTCTTCTGTTCTGTTCTGAAGGAACTGATCGACGGCCCATGTATTTTCAGCGGTCCACCGAAACTGTGCATCTTCAGGGAGGTGATCGGTTTGATCCGCGTAATCCAGCGCCAGGTCGATATGGCGAATCAGTTCGCTCATAATTTCCGTTTGTGGTCGCGTGTACCCGATATCGGTGTGCGTATTTTGCACCAAATGCATGTTCCACTTCCTCACAGGCCGGAGCTGTACCTCAGTTTCCACTATTTTTTCACCTGCAGTTACCGATGCAGCTACTGATTTTAACTGATTCGTTACCGGTTGGTAAATCACAAATTCGTTTAAGCCAAACTGTTTTTCAAATTCAACCACATCATTATTTCCCAGCGAGAACGAAGCTGAACCGGGTTTACCAAACTGAACCGTCTGCACACTAAGTGGCTGTACGCTTTGCCCGTTTATAGTAAGTATGGCGTCATTCGGGGTTACGCGCAGAGACTCCCGAACCGGTTCTGTGACCGTCATGTACCATGCGCTGGTACCTGTATTGCCTGCTGTGACGCGAAGTTTGACCGGCTGTCCTGCTTCAATTTTTTCTGTGGGTACCCTGAGAATCATAAAGCCGTAAAAGTCTCCGTGCTCATCTGTCACACTCTGCTGAAAGGAGAGGTTCAGCCCATCCATTTCCGATCTCCACTCGCCACCGGAACTGAGGTTAAATCCGATATCCGTCATACCGTTTACAGTAAGGGTCATAGCAATATCATCCGTTCTGGAATCCAGGTTGGCAGCCCATACAAATGAGACATACTCTTCTGATACAC
>DATFJD010000220.1:0-7762 GCA_035269475.1 Halalkalibaculum sp. | reverse complement strand
TGCCTACGCCCGGCTTCAAACCCAAGGCCGATTTCAACACCCTTCATAGCTTGGGTACCCATTATGGCCTGTGCCAGCTGCCCTTCAATTTTTCGATCCCAGTGCACGAAACTACCCAATCCGGCCGGTAAACCGGTAACTATAATTTCATAGTGTCCGCCCAGGGAGCTGCCTTCCTTACGTCGTACAATGATTTCATCACGCATTTTCTGGGTCAGTCCTTCATCCAGGCAACGAACAGGCGATTCATCGGCAGCCTTAAATACCGTTTCGGCCCCGTTTTTGAGCATGGGATCTACGAGATTTCTGACATCCTCCCAGGGTTTTTCATAGCCGGTGCTTCCTATTCGTGTAACATGTCCGCCGATTTCAATGCCGAAATGCTTGAGCAGTTTCCGGGCCGGGAAACAGCAGGCTACCCGGATTGCGGTTTCGCGGGCACTGGATCGCTCTATGGATGGACGAATATCGTTGTACCTGTATTTTTGTATGCCGATTAGGTCGGCATGACCCGGTCGCGGTACGGTAATAGGATCGATATCTGCACCGTCACCTTCTTTGTTCATCACTTTTGGCCAGCCGGCATCGTCTTTTTCATAAGCCCGGTTAGGCAGCTGAAGGGCAATGGGAGCCCCGGTTGTTTTTCCAAAACGAACACCGGAGGAAATTTCTGCCCGGTCTTTTTCAAAAGCCATGCGTCCGCCGCGGCCATACCCCTTCTGGCGGCGAGCAAGGTGAAGCGCTATATCATCTTCGCTTAACTCAAGCCCTGCGGGAATGCCCTCTACGATTCCGGTTATTTTCGGCCCGTGAGATTCGCCTGCGGTTAGATATCTGATCATAGTATAATTACTTCCTGTTTTCTAGAGTTAGTTGATTATTGAGCAGTTTTTCCTTGAAGTTGTAATTGGAAACCCTTTCTGAGAGACTTCGAAAGTCATTGCATCCCTCAGTTCGCATGGTTTCTATGCGATCTACATCCCCGAGCACAATCAGGGAATCCCCGATATTTATAAGATCACTGCTACCGGGGTTAAAAAGTATGTCTTTTTCATCGGCCGGTATGATGGCAATAATTACAACGAAATATTTCTGACGGATTTGGGCTTCTTCCAGGGATTTTCCTGCCAGTTCAGCACCTTCAAAAATGGTGATTTCATCGAACACGTGATCCTGGGTTTCGCCGGTTATTCGGTCGATGAACTGATCGACATGGGGACGTAAAATTACATTTGCCATCCGGTCAGCCCCAATTTCATAAGGTGATATCACCTTGTCGGCCCCTGACCTTTTAATTTTTCTGGTATTCTGCCGTTCGTTGGTACGCACCAAAATGAAAATGCCTTCATTAAGTTCCCGGGCAATCAGGGTTGTAAAAACGTTATCTTGATCTCTCGACAGCGCACAAACAAGTCCCCGGGCCCTTTCAATTCCGGCTTCTTTTAAAACGCTCTCTTCTTGAGCATTACCCTGTACGTATATGAGGTCGTCTTCTTTGACGCGTTCAATACTGACATCTCTGTTTTCGACTACTACTATAGGGATATTGGCATCTTTAAGAACCTCCGAAATGCGATGGCCGATGCGTCCGTACCCGCAAACGATGTAGTGATTTTCCATTTTCTTGAGTTGTTTATCCATAGCTCGTCTCCTAAAAAGTTCACTTTCAAATAGTAATTGTGTAGTTTGTGAGGCAATGTATGAGATAACGCCGATGCCCATCACAAATACTATCATGGTTAAAATTCGTCCTGCAGCTGTTAAGTTTTTCAGCTCGGAAAACCCAATGGTGGTAATGGTGATGAATGTCATGTAGAAGCCGTCAAAAAAACTCATGTCCTCTACGAAATGATACCCGAGGGTTCCAAGTGCAAAAACAACCATTAGTATAGAGGTAGCAATGACAATGCGCACAGCTACAATATTATCGATGATATCACTATACAATCTTCGCATAAGTTTTTTACCTTAGGGACGCCCGAAAATTTTGTTTGTAATATAGTTTAAAATTAGAGCGCACGAAATGATAACCTCTGCCAATTGGAATTGTTTGCCACAGTTTTAAGTAAAGTTCACCTCTATGGAAGCCTTGCAAAAAATCGGACAGTATGGTTTGCTCCTCTACCGGGCCTTACGCTCACTGTATGAGTTTAGGACGTATAGGCAGAACTTATTAAACGAGCTGGTAAAAATCGGTTATGAATCTGTCCCTATAGTAATACTGACCGGAGTTTTTACCGGGGCTGTAATGACGCTGCAGACCTCTTATCAGCTCGATATTGTTTATGTACCGCGATCGGTTATCGGGTCCATTGTTTCGCAATCCCTGCTGATAGAACTTTCTGCCGTGATAACGAGCCTGGTGCTGGCCGGTAAAGTGGGAGCGCGGATTGCAACAGAATTAGGCACCATGAGAGTAAGTGAACAGATTGATGCCCTGGAGTCAATGGGCTTCAATTCCGTCTCCTTTTTGGTGGTGCCCAGGGTACTCTCCGGACTGATCATGTTTCCAATACTTTATATTGTCGCTTCCGTTTCGGGCATTGGCGGCGGTTTGATTGCAGGTATTTTGTCCGGGGCATTGCCGGCATCTGAATTTATGCTCGGCGCCAGGCAATTTTTCTTTCCCTGGGATGTGACCTTCGGGTTTTTGAAATCTTTTGTGTTTGGTTTTGTTATAACCTCAATATCATGTTTTAAAGGGTATTTCGTAAAAGGAGGTGCTGAAGGCGTGGGGAAAGGTACCACCCAGGCCACGGTATTGAGTTGTATTTATGTATTGTTGGCCGACTTTGTTTTGGCTGCCGTAGTATTATAACACAGGATTATGATTCAGATACAAAATCTTAAAAAGAGTTTTGGCGATAACCTGGTATGGGAGAATGTCTCTTTTGACATACATGAGGGCGAAACTATTGCCATTATCGGACGATCGGGCTGTGGAAAGTCGGTGCTTGTTAAGCATCTGAATGCCCTGATCTACCCTGATGAAGGAAACGTGATTATTGACGGTAAAAATATATTTGAACTTGAGTATGTTGAACTGCGCAAAATGAGGCAGCGATTCGGGGTTCTGTTTCAGGGCTCCGCGCTCTTCGATTCTATAAACACCTTTGAAAATATTGCTTTCCCGCTCCGCTATTTCACGAAAAAAGAGGATGAGCAGATACGGGAAGAGGTCATGAAAGCATTGCAAATGGTTAACCTGGAGGATGCGGCAGAGAAATCGATAGCGGAGTTATCCGGCGGGATGCGTCGCAGAATTGCCCTGGCAAGGGCCACCATACTGACGCCGGATTATCTTATTTACGACGAGCCGACCTCCGGGCTTGATCCCCAGACCTCCGATGAGATTAATGAATTGATCATTAATTTGGCAAAAAATATGAATATTACATCTATCGTGGTAACACACGATATTCATAGTGTGCTGGAAATTGCAGAAACCGTTGCATTCCTGGATAACAAGAAGCTATGCTGGCACGGCACGGTTGAAGAGATGAGACAAAGCGATAATAAGCTTTTGAGGGATTTTGTTACCGCAAGTGAATATAAAATTTAATTAAAGCAACATGGCAGTAATAAATTTGAGCAATGAAGCAAAAGTCGCAATAACGATTGTAGCGGCATTAATTGTGGCATTCCTGGGATTTCGGCTGATGAATGACGTACCTGTTTTTCGCCAGTCTCATCAGGTGGTAACCTATTTTGAAAAGGTCGACGGGCTCACATCAGGAAGCTACGTCTATATCAATGGGGTAAAAGTAGGTTCTGTAAAAAGGATAGAACTGATTTCCAGAGACAGTGTGAGGGTGGCCATGAATTTTGACCTCGGCGTTGACGTTCCTAAAAATTCAGTAGCCCGCCTTGAATCATCGGGCTTGCTGGATGACAAGGCTATTATACTTGAACCCGGCGATTCTGACGAATTTGTTGAATATGGCGGAACGATACGGGGTGTATATACCGGGGGCATGCTGGAAACGCTCAAAGATGAGGGGCAGAAACTGAGTGATGACGTGTCGCAGTCTTTTGAAAAGCTTAACGTGCTGCTGGAAAAGCTTAACACAACTATTTCTGATGAGAACCAGAATAAGATTGACGATATCCTGGTTGACTTGAAGTCTACTACCGGCGATATATCAAAATTTATGGAAAACAAGAGAAGTGAGCTGGAGTCAAGCATTGATCACGCCAATAACATTCTGGCAAATCTTGATACGGTAAGCACAAATAACAAAGAGCGTATTGACAGTGTAATGGTCGGCCTCGATAGATCACTAAAGCGAATAGAGAGCCTGAGTATTGAACTGGAAAAGACCGGCGTCAGCCTTAACGAAATTCTTGTAAAAGTGAACAATGGTGACGGAACCCTGGGAAAGCTGGTTAACAATCCCTCGCTGTATAACAATCTTGACAGCTTGTCTGCAGAGATGAAGCAACTCATCAAGAATATCAACGAGGATCCCCGCAAGTACCTTAAGCATATGAGGCTGATTGAGGTGTTTTAGAAGTTTTGAGGGACTGAAGGACTTATTTACTAAGTGATGGTAGGGTTGATTTCGTAGGCCGCGGCAATTCAGTAAATCAATCCCTCAATAAATCAAGCCCTTACACGTTCAGTAACTTCAAACATTGCTCTTAGTACGTGCTTATTGTATATTTCGAGGCTTTATAAGCAAAGATCTATCTCTAGGTTTTGAATTAAGATTATTAACATTTTAAAGTAGCAGTAAGAGGTTTATTTCATGGGTGTAATGGAAAAAATGAGAAAGAGCACCGGCATCATTTTATGGGTGCTTATTTTCTCTTTTGGTATTCTCTGGGCGCTGGCAGATACGAAGGTATTTGATGCCATGCAGGCAGGGCCTAACAATCTGGGCGAGGTGAATGGCGAGCCTATTTCCCTGGAAGAGTATAACAGCAGAATCAGTTATTATATTGATCAGTATTCACAGCAAACAGGTAATTCCATAACGCCGGAGATGCGTGCCTATTATGAAGATCAGGCATGGGAAGAGTTGGTTTCCAGCAAACTCATTCAGCAGAAAATGGATGATCTCGGCATCACGGTTACCGACCAGGAAGTGGTTGAGATGATTACCGGCGAAAATCCTGATCCTTTTATTCGCCAGCAGTTTCAAAAAGAAGACGGAACCATTGATCGCGTTGCACTGCAATCGGCCATCGAAGCTCCCGAGAACAGCCAGGCTTGGGTAATGGTAGAGCAGCAGCTGCGCCAGAAGCGCCGTCAGCAAAAAATGACCAACTATGTGCAGTCGGCTATGGAAGTCAGCCGTTATGAAGTAGAGCAGGCATACATCAAAAGAAACACTTTTGCGGATGTAGCTTTCGTGCGTTTCCCTTTTGCAGAAATTCCTGACAGCGCGGTAAATGTCACCGAATCGGATTTACGTTCCTATTACAATGATAATGAGGAACAATACAAGCGGCAGGAATCTTACCGCTTTCAGTATGTAAGTTTTGACAAAACTGCTACCAGGGAAGATACGGCAAGAATTCAGAAGGAGATGCAGGATCTTCGTTCCGATTTTGCCCAGACCGAGGATGACTCTCTTTTTCTGGTTCGCTATCAGTCGGCTACTCCATACAGCGCCGAGTTTGTAAATAAGAGCGAGATTAGTGAAAAATACAGGCCGGTACTTGACCTGGAAGATGGTGAGGTAAGCCGGGCAATAACCGAAGACGGACAGGTATTCACCATCAAGAAGCTGGATGAGAGACAGGATGAGGTAAAGTTCGTTGTTTTCACATTCGACATTAAGGCAGATCCTATCGCCACTGTGGATGAGAAAGCAGAAGAGGCCGATGACTTCAGCTTTTTTGCAGAGGAAGATGGTTTTGAGGAAGAAGCCGAGCGTCGCGAATTTGAAGTAAAAGAAGCTTTTGCAACCAAGGGCAATCCCTTTATAGCAGGAATCGGACAAAGCCGTCAGATCATGAACTTTCTGGAGACCGCAAGCGAAGGGACGATTTCAAGTCCCATTGAACTTTCCGACCAGTTTGTAGTGCTCAAGGTAAACGAGGTCACTCCCGAAGGTATCCGCCCGTTTGAAGAGGTGAGAAGCCAGATTGAAACCGTTGTTATCAATGAAAAGCGCAAAGAGCAACTCCTTGAAAAGGTAAATAGTTTGCTGGCCTCCAATGAAACATTAGAGGCTATTGCTTCAGCCTCAGGCAGGGAAGTTTCAAATGCCGAAAACCTGAGCATGAACTCCTCGGTGATTCCCGGCGCAGGACGTGAGCCCCGGGTAGTCGGAGCTATTTTCGGCTTGGAAGAAGCGGTAACTTCTGAGCCTATAAGCGGTGCCAATGCCGTTTTCATTGCGAAAATAAACAACAGAACCGATGCCAATGTAGAGGCAATGACGCCTGCTATCCGCAGCCAGCTTCAGCAGCAGCTGCAACAGCAGAAAAGCGCTTCATTCTCACAGGTATGGATGGAACAGCTGAAGAATGAAGCGGACATCGAAGATTATCGGGCCACACTGCTTCGCGGAGGCTGATAATATAGCATTTTGATGATTTTAAAAGGGTAAGGAGGAATGCTTCTTACCCTTTTTTGTTTTTAACTGAGTAATTTTAAGAAATAGGAATTCTGATATCAAAATTACGAGTTACACGTGAGTGAAAATGAATCCTATACCGATAGCGATCGCAAGTGGATGCAGCTTGCCCTTGAAATTGCAGAATGGGGAGCGGGCTACGTATCACCGAATCCTATGGTTGGCTGTGTAATAGTAGATTCAGAAGGTAACAAAATCGGGCAGGGTTACCATGAGCGATACGGACAGGCACATGCCGAAGTTAATGCCGTAGAATCTGTAAAAGATAACTCGCTGCTGAAAAATGCCACTGTGTACGTGACGATGGAACCTTGTGCGCACGAGGGGAAAACCCCGCCCTGTGCTGACATGTTAGCCGGCCTGCCTATCCGGAGGGTTGTGGTTGCGATGCAGGACCCCACGGAAAAAGTTAACGGCAAAGGGATTAAGAAACTAAGGGCAAATGACATCCGGGTGGATGTCGGCCTGTTGAAAGCAGAAGCTGAGCAACTGAATGAATTTTTCCTTCACTACGAAAGTTATAACCGCCCTTTTGTTACCCTTAAAATCGCACAGACACTGGACGGTTATATTGCCGCTCCGGATGGCAGTTCGGAATGGATAACCGGCGAAGCATCCCGGGAGAAGGTTCACGAATGGCGCAGCCGGTATGATGCCGTAATGGTCGGGCGAAATACCGCCTTACTTGACAACCCCCGCCTCACGGTACGGCACGTAGAAGGGCGCCAGCCCAGACGTGTTGTCATTGACGGGAAGCTGGAACTGCCTAAAGATCTCAACCTGTTTACAGACCAATACGAAGAGAAAACAGTTATTCTCACCCATAATAAGGAGAAATTCGAAAGCGAAGCCGATCCTATGCTGAGTATGCTTCAGTCGGACTATTTCCGCGGGTCTACTTTGCTGGTCCCGGAAAAGAATGGGCATACCGATTTGAATGAAGGCCTGAAAAAGCTAGCTTCAGAGCACCAAATGACGTCAATACTGGTAGAAGCCGGACAAAACCTGGCTTCTGCTTTGTTGCGTGATCGGCTGGTGGATAAGGTTGCATGCTTCATTGCACCTAAAATGCTTGGGGGCGGTACACGATCGGTGATGGGGATGGGTATTAAGCGTATGAAGGAAATTCTTACCTTAAGAGATACGAACTGGGAACCGGTAGATGATGACATGCT
>DATFJD010000219.1:0-3457 GCA_035269475.1 Halalkalibaculum sp. | reverse complement strand
TCATACAAGACTGTGAACTTTCGATTTGAGAACGATTTACCGGTGATTTACGGTTAATAACGACTCAAAAAGAAACATTAACGCAGAAAAAGGGTCACAATAAACAAAGCCATGATTGAAACAGGAAAGAAAATAGACACGAATTTTACCTTAGACGTCGTTAAGAACGGTGAAGAAGAAACCGTTGCTTTTAGCGATCTGCTCGACCGTCCCACCATTGTGTCGGTATACATGCGCAACAATACTTCCGGCTGTGACAAGCAGAACAAGAGCTTGGCCGAGCATGCCGACTGGTTTGATAAGAAAGGTTATAACCTGGTAGCGGTAAGCAAAGACACCTGCGGATCTCATAA
Organism: Halalkalibaculum sp.; assembly: GCA_035269475.1. Taxonomy (GTDB): domain Bacteria; phylum Bacteroidota; class Rhodothermia; order Balneolales; family Balneolaceae; genus Halalkalibaculum. The sequence goes on along the minus strand of DATFJD010000219.1, from coordinate 3,104 downwards.
GAATTATGCCGAAAAGCTGGATATCAACTATATACTGGCATCCGACCCCGACTATAAATTTGCCAATGCTACCGACTCGGTTGTTGAAAAAAAGATGTACGGCAACACCTATGAGGCCCCGTCTCGCTCAGCTTATGTTATTGATACAGACGGCACCGTTTTAGGAATTATCGAAAAAGTTAATACCAAAGATCATGCTCAGGAGTTAAAAGAGCTGATCGAGAATTTGTAAACAGATTAGATGAAATCACTTGTAATTGTAGAGTCACCCACAAAAACGAAAACACTAAAAAAGTATCTTCCCAAAGATTATGTCATAGATTCATCCATGGGACATATCAGGGATCTGCCGGCTTCGGCAAAGGAGATACCTGCGAAATACAAAAAGGAAGATTGGTCAAACCTTGGCGTTAATGTGGATGAGGGTTTTCAGCCCCTGTACGTGATTCCTGCAAGCAAGAAGAAAGTAGTCAAGAACCTCAAAAAACTATTGAAGGAGTCGGATGAGCTGATTCTGGCGACTGATGAAGACCGCGAAGGTGAAGCCATATCCTGGCACCTCACCGAATTGCTAAAGCCGGACGTGCCGGTCAAGCGCATGGTTTTTCGTGAGATTACCAAGGAAGCGATAGAGGAAGCCCTCAAGAATTTCAGGGATATCGACATGAACCTGGTCAATGCCCAGGAGGCCCGTCGCATTATTGACAGGCTGGCCGGATATACCGTTTCTCCCCTGCTGTGGAAGAAAATTGCTCCCAAGCTGTCTGCCGGACGTGTTCAGTCGGTGGCCGTACGCTTTCTGGTCGACAGAGAGCGAGAACGCATGAAATTCCGCTCTGCACGCTATTGGGACTTGAAAGCCAAGCTTCATAAACAAAAAGACGATTATATATTTGAGGCTGACCTTACGCACCTCGATGGTAAGCGCTTGGCATCGGGTAAGGACTTCGATGAAAATACCGGCAAGCTGAAAAAGCCGAAATCTGTTGTACTGCTGGATGATAAAAAGGCTTCCCAGCTTAGGGACGATCTTGATCAGGCCGAGTGGAAGGTTTCGAAGGTTGAGAAAAACAGGCAGAAACGAAATCCGTCGCCGGCATTTATCACCTCCACCCTGCAGCAGGAAGCCAACCGTAAACTCGGTTTCTCGGCAAAGCAGACGATGGGCGTGGCCCAGAAATTGTATGAGTACGGACATATCACCTACATGCGTACTGACTCGGCGCGACTGTCCGGACAGGCAATTAACGCTGCCCGGTCAGCTGTGGAAAAGGAGTATGGCAAGGAATACTTGTTTGATCGTGTCCGTAATTACGGGGGCAGTTCAAAAGGTGCCCAAGAGGCACACGAAGCTATCCGTCCGGCCGGAAGCACCTTCAAGAAACCGGAGGAAGCCGGCTTAAGAGGAGCACAATTTAAGCTCTATGATCTCATTTGGAAGCGTACTATTGCCACCCAGATGGCGCAAGCCGAGCTGGAGTTTACAAATGTCACTATAGAGGCCAAGGCAAACGGTAAGACGGCTGAATTCAAGACCAGTGGAAAAGAAATAATCTTTCCCGGTTTCTTCCGTGCCTATGTGGAAGGCAGCGACGACCCGGAAGCCGCACTGGAAAACCAGGAAAATTATCTTCCCGGCATGACCGAAGGGGAAGTGGTTATAGAAGAAGGCGTGGAGCCGATTTCACACGAAACCAAACCGCCTGCACGCTATACTGAAGCCAGCCTGGTGAAGGAACTAGAGCAGCAGGGCATCGGCCGTCCGAGTACTTATGCCACCATTATAAGTACCGTACAGGATCGCGGCTATGTTGAGGCGGAAGGCAAAACCCTGATACCCACCTTCACAGCTTTTGCCGTAACCGAGCTTCTCGAGAAAAATCTTGAGGACCTGGTAGACAGTGACTTCACCTCCGAGATGGAAAACAAGCTGGATAAAATTGCCCAGGGAGAACTCGACATCGAGACCTACCTGAGCTCCTATTTTAAAGGCGAGGAAGGACTGAAAGCGAAGGTGGAAAAACAGGAGGAAAAGATCGATCCGCAGGAAGCCAAGCAACTGCATCTTCCCCTGCAGGACCTGGATGATATCGAGGTTTTTGTAGGCCGTTTCGGGCCCTACATCAAAAAGAAGTTGAACGGTGAAGAACTCACCACCTCTATACCGGTTAGCTGGAAACCCAGTGATATTACGTCAGAAAAGCTGGAAGAACTTATTAAGGCTGAAGCGGAAGGACCCAAATCACTGGGTGAACATCCCGAAAGCGGAGAGCCTATTTTTGTGCTGAATGGCCGGTATGGTCCCTATGTGCAGGTTGGCGAGGTCACCGAGGATAACAAAAAACCCAAGCGGGCATCTCTGTTAAAAGGCATGTCACCCGAAGAAGTAGATCTGGAGCTGGCTTTGAAGCTGCTTGAGCTGCCCCGGAGCCTTGGAGATCACCCTGATACCGGGAAAGAGATCAAAGCCGGCGTAGGCCGTTATGGTCCCTTTGTAGTGCATGACGGAACCTTTGCCTCCCTGAAGCGAAGCGATAATGTACTCGATATCGAACTGGATAGGGCGGTTGAGCTGCTTTCGGAAAAAAAGAAAAAGTCGAACCGGAAGAGTGCCGCCATTAAAGAGCTTGGCGAACACCCGGAAGACGGAAAGAAGGTGCGCGTGATGGACGGCCGCTACGGGCCCTATATCAAGCACGGCAAAAAGAACTACAGCCTCTCCGACAAAGTTACTCCGGAAGATGTAACTATGGATGATGCACTTAATCTGATCGCCGAAAAAGCTAAGTAGGTTTCAGGATGCAGGATGCAGGATATTACTCATGTTCTGAGGGAGCTCTGTTCCAGAAGAAGATGCTTTCAAACGGGAGCAGAACTCCCTCGAAATTTTTATAAAAAGAAAATATAATTTGCGTCTCAAGTTGTTACACAAAGCATCACAAAGCCAGATAAGGGTCACAAAGGCTTTGTGAAACTTTATTTCATCTTGGTGAACCTTTGTGAAATAGTGCCAAATTCTAACATGACAATTGCCGGTAAGTTTATTTAATTTGAGTAGTCATGGAAAAGAAATCAGACATACATTTTAGCTATCCCCCAAACCT
>DATFJD010000218.1:0-2718 GCA_035269475.1 Halalkalibaculum sp. | reverse complement strand
TGTTTGGTGAGAAAATCGTCGGTTACTTCAAATTCGATATCGACCAGTGCATTGCCGATACCATATACATTATACTTTTTCTTCATAGAATAATTACTTGGACAAATATTATTTCAGCCTGTTTGTATCAAACTTGGAAAGTACAAACTAAAGAAAGGGTATTAAAGTTTATTTTTAGCCTATAAAAAAAGGTGCCTGCAATGAAGCAGACACCTTTTAAATAATTTTAGAAGATTAGGTTTAATTATGTGCACTGGTATCAGGGTCGCCGTCCGGATCATTACTGGCCGCACCGTCGCCGGTTGGATTTCCTCCTGTCACCAGTAACAGTCCCGCAACATGGGGAGAAGCCATGGAAGTACCGCTGATCGTATTGGTACCTCCGCTTAACCAGAGTGAAAGTATATCCACACCGGGAGCTGCAAACTCAATGGGTGGATCTGTAGGTCCGGAGTAGTTGGAAAATGATGCAAAGGTATCGGTATCATCCGTAGCCGAAACGGTCCATACATTATTGTATTCGACCCGGGCAGGAGAATAGTTGTTCGCGTCCGCACCGTCATTACCGGCAGCTATGGCAAACATGATGCCTTGATCAGCAGCATTTCTAACTGCGTCATCAACAGCGTCAGAAGTTCCGCCTCCTAAACTCATATTGGCAACATCACCTGCAGAAGCATTGGAAGCTACATAGTCTATTCCGTCTATAACTCCGGAATACGAACCGCTGCCCCGGTCATCAAGCACCTTAACCGCAACGACGGTTGCTCCGGCAGCTACACCGACTACATCCTGGTCATTATCGATTGCCGCAATGGTTCCTGCCACATGGGTCCCATGTCCGTTTCCGTCATCCGCAGTTCCTGAACCGGGACCTTTGGAAACAAATACAGCACTGCGCTGCGTATCAACATTTAAATCGGGATGATCCAGATCAATACCGGTATCAATGACCCAGGCCGTTCCGGTACTTGCCGTAGCTCCGCCAACACGAGTAATACCCCATGGAGTGGTTTGGCTTGAGTTTCCGCCATCATCACCACCGTCATCATCTTTACATCCCGGCCACGGAGAACAGGCACCCGGAGGGGCCAGGGTTACAAATCTGTCTTGCTCAATATAATTAACACGGTCATCAGCCTTAAGCCGATCCAACTGATCGGGCGTCAGCTTTGCGGCAAATCCCGGCAGTGCTTTATTGTATTGCTTAAACACAACATCGGAAGATAAGGCATTGTCTCTGAGCACGCTGCTGCGCAGCTCTTCAACCTGATTGCCTGATATTGCCTTGCCTTTCGAGTCTCTGTATTTAAACACTACAATATACTGCCCCGGAATCGGATCACCGGATTTTTGTGTGATTTCCTCCTGACGTTCCCGATCAACATCAGTAATATTTGATTGCTCACATCCGTAAAAAGCAATCATTGATATGAATAGGAATGCACCTATGATCTTGACATATCTTGTCTGCATAGTTTACCTCTAGGTTCTGTTTAAGTTTACTGAGATTATAAGAGGGACAAAGTCCAGAAATGCATCTAGTTAACTTATTTAATGAAGAATAAGAATATACCTTTCCCTTTTTTGCCCTAACATAAACAAGAGTACAAAAAATAAGTTATGTTACAAATAATTAATAATATACTGCCAAATTACTGACTCATATTTACTTATCCGTTAGTTCCAACATATCTGCCATTTAAACTGTTTTACTGAAATTCTTTTCGGTTTTATTAACTTACATTCAACTTAATTGACTGAATTTAGTGTTGTACATTATAGCTGCAATAATGTTTTTCGCTTTACCTGAATTGAATTATGCACCAATTTATTAAGTATCTCTCCAACCGATTGGAAAAGCCGCTCCCCGGTTTAAATGCACAGCTTAGAATGGCGCCGGCCCCTTTGACGGATGGGCCGACACGAGAGCTGGAACCACCGCCAAGTGCAAAAAAAAGTAGCGTTCTAATACTTCTGTTCCCCAACGAAGAAGGCAGGCTGGAAATAATTCTGACACTCAGAAGCAGGGATATAGATCATGGGGGCCAAATCAGCTTGCCCGGCGGCCGATCGGATGAAGACGAGTCTTATATTGAAACCGCCCTCAGGGAGGCCGAAGAAGAAGTTGGGCTGAAACCAGAATCCGTTGAAATACTGGGAGTGTTGAGCGATTTGTATGTCAGCCATTCGAACAATCTGGTTAAACCGGTGGTTGCGTACATGCCGGGAATTCCTGAACTGAAGCCGAATCCTGCCGAGGTGGAAGAAGCCTTTACCATAGAAGTCAAATCACTGGCAGCCAAGAAAAATCTCACCGTTGAAAATTGGGATCTACAGAAGTACTCTTACGAAGTACCCTACTGGGATATACATGAAGTACCGCTGTGGGGTGCCACAGCAATGATATTAAATGAACTGCTTGACCTCTACCGTGAGTATATAGGCGAGTAGCAAATACGATTCTCACTCTGATAGTTATGGCTTCGAATGATTGTACACTTTGCGGCCTGGATACGCCCGATCCGCCGGTTACCGGTGAGCAGACCGAAGGAACTTTCTGCTGCACCGGCTGCCTGCAGGTATATACACTTCTCCGGGATATGGACGACGAGAAACAGGCTGAAGAGCTGCGTAAACGCACCATTGAAAAACGCAAGCAGGAAAGCGAAGGAGTCAAGCTACCGGATACCTGTGAAGAGATTTTTTTCAAAATAG
>DATFJD010000217.1:0-2614 GCA_035269475.1 Halalkalibaculum sp. | reverse complement strand
CAGACCATCAATGAAATTGCCCAAATTGATACGGCCTCAGTGGATACCTACGGAGATTCGGAATCTTCCTATCGCTTTGAGATGAAAGCCCCCATCTCCGGCATAGTTGTTGAATCCTATGCCCGACCCGGCATGCAGGTGAAAGCAGGGGAACCTCTGGTTCGAATCGCAGATATGTCGAAAATGTGGCTGAGTCTCCATGTGCCGGCCTCAGAACGTACGGCCATTCAAAACCCGGGAGCAGCTGTATTTTATGTACAGGGAAATGAAAAGATGTACGGGATGGAGGAAGTAAACGGTCGTCTATTAAGTGCAGGAAAACAAGTAGATCCTGAAAGCAGGACCCTATCACTCATCTATGAAATTGATAACCGGGAAGGCCTTCACAGTGGCCTGTTTGTGACGGCTGAGATCGATACCGAGCAAAAAGAAAATGTCATTGCCATCCCTGAAACTTCTCTGATTGAAGAGGAAGGTAATTATGTGGTGTATGTGCATGTAGCGGGGGAATCCTTTGAAAAACGAGCCATCACCACGGGCATCCGAAATCGGGGCTGGGTGGAAGTGACATCCGGCCTTGACGAAGGCGAACAAATCGTGACAACTAATGCCTATCAGGTGAAATTGGCTTCATTGTCTTCTGAAGCCCCTTCACACGGACACTCTCATTAATCAGACCAAGGAAATTAACTTATGTTAGATGCAATAATCAGAGGATCGCTAAAGTATCGGTTGGTCGTATTAGTAAGCTCGGTCGTACTTTTAGCGGCCGGTATGTATATCGTTGAACGAATGCCGGTAGACGTATTTCCGGATTTAACCGCGCCCACGGTAACGGTCATGACGGAAGCCCACGGGATGGCACCGGAAGAAGTAGAACGACTGGTCACCATACCGGTAGAAACATCGGTAAATGGAGCGACGGGTGTACGCCGGGTTCGTTCCTCAACGGCGAAAGGGGTATCCATTGTGTGGGTAGAATTTGACTGGGGAACTGATATTTTCAGGGCCCGGCAAATTGTGAACGAAAAACTGCAATTGGTTGCAACGAGTCTGCCTGAAGAAGTTCCACCACCTATTATGGCGCCCATCTCATCCATTATGGGAGAGATCATGTTGGTCAGTGTAAACAGCGATGAGCACTCCGAGCTGGAAGTGCGAACCGCCGCAGACTGGGAGATCAGAAGGCGATTGCTGGCCATTCCGGGTGTAGCTCAGGTAATCCCCATTGGAGGCGGACAAAAACAGTATCAGGTACGTGTCGATCCTGATAAGCTAAAGCAGTATAACATTACCCTACATCAGGTTTTACAGGCTACAGAGCAGGCCAACGAGAATTTCTCGGGAGGATTTTTCCGGGAATACAGTCAGGAATATACCATCAGGGGTATTGGTCGCGCGTATTCGGTGGAAGACCTGGAACAGGCTGCTATCACTCAGCGAGATAATATTCCCATAACCATTGGGGATGTAGCTACCGTAGAGATTGCAGCTGCGCAAAAGATCGGGGATGCTTCTGTAGATGCTGAACCGGCCGTGATCATTTCCATCCAGAAGCAGCCCGGAACGAATACCCTTGAACTGACCAATCGGGTAGATGAAACTTTGGCTCAAATTGAAAGCAGCTTACCTTCAGGCTTTGAGATCAATACGCACTTATTCCGACAGGCGGACTTCATAGAGCTGGCTATCGATAATGTAGTTGAAGCCTTGCGTGACGGAGCTTTCCTGGTGATCATTATTCTGTTTTTATTCCTTGGGAATTTCAGGACCACACTGATCTCACTTACCGCTATTCCGCTTGCTCTGATCTTTTCGGTCATTGTACTGGAATTCTTTGATATCACCATTAACACGATGACCCTGGGCGGGATGGCTATTGCCATAGGGGTGATCGTAGATGATGCGATTATTGATGTGGAAAATGTATTCAGGCGGCTCAGTGAAAACTCTAAACTCCCTGAAGCGGAGCAGAAAGCGGCCATTGATGTGGTTTTTGAAGGCTCGAAGGAGATTCGATCCTCGATCATCAACGCCACCTTGATCATAATGATCGTGTTCATACCGCTGTTCTTCTTAAGCGGGATTGAAGGGCGCATGCTTCAGCCGTTAGGACTTGCTTACATTATTTCTATCGGAGCATCCCTGGTGATTGCTATGACCGTAACACCGGCAATGTGTTATTACCTGTTGCCAAGTCAAGCCTCCAAAGGAAAACTGGAGGAAAGCTGGTTCACTAAAAAGCTGAAATCCGGATATGAGCAAGTGCTCAATGTAGTTTTACGCTTTAAGAGATCCATTCTGATTGGTACGCTGGTTCTATTTTTAGGAACATTGGTGGCAGTACCTTTCCTCGGGCGATCATTTCTTCCCGAGTTCAATGAAGGCACACTGGTAATTAGTGCTGTAACCATTCCGGGAACGTCATTGACCGAATCCAACGCCATCGGCAAGCGGATAGAAGAAATCCTGTTGGAGCATCCGGCCATCGCTTCTACCTCACGCCGTACAGGCCGTGCCGAACTGGATGAACACGCCCAGGGCGTCAATGCTTCGGAAATCGATGCGGAGCTGGATATTCCGGAAGGCACCACCAAAGAGACCGTACTGGCTG
>DATFJD010000216.1:0-3583 GCA_035269475.1 Halalkalibaculum sp. | reverse complement strand
TTTCTCTTTAACTTCCTTCAGTGCGGCAGCTGTCAGTGCAATGATGGGTATATTGCGCTTTCTCTGGTCATCTATCGTTCGAATGGCCTGCGATGACTGGTAACCGTCCATCATTGGCATCTGCAGATCCATCAGTATGATGTGGAAATGCTCTTCGTTTACTTTATCCACGGCTTCATTACCGTTGTTGGCAACCGTAATTTCCATATGCCACTTCTCCAGGAAGCGCGTCATCACTTTCTGATTAATTAAATTATCCTCAACCAGCAGCACCTTGATACCTTCCAGGCTCTTTGAACTTATGCGCTTGTCAGACTGCAGCTTGTCAACCTGTGACTCATCGCCCAGCTCATATTCAAGATCAACGTAGAACGTACTTCCTTCACCCTTGGTACTTTCCACCCGAATCGATCCCCCTTGCAGATCCACCAGCTTCTTACTGATGGTAAGTCCAAGCCCGGTACCACCGAAAATACGACTGGTGTCGGTTCGCTCCTGAGTAAAACTTTCAAATATTTTTTCCTGTTTATCTTTGGAGATCCCTACGCCGGTATCCGATACATAAAACTGCAGGCTGACTTTGTTATCATCCTGATGGGTTTTCTTCACGCCTATTTTTACCTCCCCCTCATCAGTAAACTTTACGGCATTGCTTACCAGGTTGTTCAATATTTGAGTAAGCCTGGCCGAATCGCCCAGCAACACTTCGGGCACGTCATCCTCGACCTGCAACTTCAGGGAAATGCCTTTTTTCTGCGTATTGAAGCGAAAACTTTCAATAATTCCTTTCAAGAGGTAAGGAAGGTCAAAATCCAGGTCCTCAAACTCAATTTTGCCCGACTCAATTTTTGAAAAGTCCAGCACGTCATTAATCAGGGAAAGCAGGGTTTTGGCTGAAAAGTCAAGTATCTCCAGCTGCTCCAGCTGATCTTCACGCGGGTTGTCTTTCGCGAGCAGGTTGGTCATGCCGATGATGGCATTCATAGGCGTTCGTATCTCATGGCTCATTGTGGAAAGAAATTCGGTCTTGGCCTTCGAACCCTCTTCAACCTTCTTCTTGGCCTCTTCCAGCTTCTTTACATTCTCCTCCAGTTGACTCTTCTTCTGTACCAGCTCATCATTGAGCTCCTGGGTCTGTTCAAGGAGTTCTTCCGTACGCTCTTCAGCCAGGTCTTTTGACTCGGAAAATTTGTTGAAGACCATCCACGTAGTGATAAAAGCCGAACCAAGGATACTCCATTTTATAAGATTGGATCCTTGGGTGGATATATAAATCTTGTCAAAGATGATGTAGTCAAGCACAAAATAGGCTATGACACACATTATAATGCCAATATTGCGCAGGCGTACCTGCTCTTTTTCAAAAAGAAGGATCGAGAGGCCGCAGGCCGGTACCAGGAAGGTCTGAATCAGCATATCCTTTCCGAATACCGAGCTGAGAATAATGATGCCGATCACTACATAGGCGATGAGCAGAAATTTCGAAGTGTTTTCATAGCCTTTTCTCGCAAGAATGGGAATCAGGGAAAAGGCAACTGCTTCACTTAAGAAAAACCAGGATAATGATACCGAGCTGTTGATATAAAATGCGACCAGAAATAGCAGAGAAAAACCCACCAAGGAAAAAGAAACGGTGTTAAGAGTAATTAAACCGCTTTTTTTAATTTTGGCGATACTATCTTTTGCCAGGTCCTTTCCCAGGGCAATTTCTTTTATGTTGGATAATGTAGGCATTAGGCTGTATCAGATAGCAATTTTACCATAAATGTATAGAAATGTAGCAAACCTTAAAACTTATCCTTCAAAATTTTTATTAAGATACTTTAACCCTGCAGCCTAAAAAGAGATGAAAAATCAGGCTTCAGCCTGCTCCTGCTGCATTTTTGTCTTATATGCCATGGCATAGATTTTCATCTGTTTCACCATCGAGGCCAAACCGTTCGAGCGCGTTGGAGACAGGTGCTCTTCCATACCGATTTTCTGTATAAATTCGGGTTTGGTTGAAATAATGGTGTCCGGGGCCTGTCCGGAATAGAAACGAACCATCAGGGCTACCAGGCCTTTGGTTATCGCGGCATCACTGTCAGCCTCAAAAATCACCTTCCCGTCATTCAGCCGCGTGTGCAGCCAAACTTGAGATTGGCACCCCCTAACAAGGTTGTCTTCAACCTTATACTCCTCATTCAGTGGTTCGAGGTCGCGACCGAGCCGTATTATATACTTGTATCGTTCGGTCCAGTCGCCCAGAGCGGCAAACTCTTTAATAATCTTTTGCTGTATTTCCTGGATATCCGCCATGTCAATGATTCGTCGTTCTTACCGGTTTTCTTTCTATCCAAGATAACAAATATTTGTGCCGATCTACATACCTATTCAGCCTATGCCGGGTCAGTAGCAACCTTTAGGCTGACAGCCCCAGTGGCACAAAGTACATTGTCTTCCTCATCCCATCTGGGCTTGCCGTAATCAATGATTTCGATGTACTCACCGTCTTTGCTTCGTATTCTGTACGTGCAGGCTGACTGATTACCCTCAAGCACCTTTCTATAGTGTTCAACTACGGTATCGTAGTCATCGGCATGAATGAGTTCTTTCAAGCCTCCCGGCTTTTTCACTTTTTCCGGAGAAATTCCGGTCATTTCGGGAAATTCTTCAGAAACATATTCAATCACGGGCTCGCCATCCTGCATGTTGACCCGGTAGTTGAACTCCGATGCCTTTTCAAAAACATTCATGAAGTTCTTGTTCCTCTTTTTAAGCGTATCCATGATGCGTTTCTGAAGAGATATATTCTTAATCTCGGCACGTATCAGGGTCTGGTCTTTGAGATCCATGATTTTGGTGTTGCCATGAATCTGGATGGGTACCCCGCTCTTGTGCTTGATAATACCCTTGAACTCTTGACCTTCAAAGTTCTTTATGTCAAAACCGTTTTGAAATCGATTCCGCAGTGATTTGCGATACTTTTTGGGAAACAGGTCCCAAACCTTAATCTGTTTTAACTCATCCTTGTCATAGTTTACCAGTTCACGGAATGACTTATTGGCCATCACAATGTTTCCCTGTTCATCAACATCCAGAACAGTTCGCTTAGACTCTTCTTCGAGATCATCAAAATCGACGTTGGTGTCGACCAGTATTTTTTCAGCACGCTTTCGCTCGGTGATATCATGCTGGTAGGAAACCCAGTGGGTAATATTGCCATTTGAGTCAGTCAGCGGGTGAATATCCCACTGGTTAACAAATTCGGTTCCGTCTTTTTTATAGTTGATTGCCTGGCCGAAAAATGCCTGACCCTCTTTTAGCTTACGTTTTAGCTTGTCTAATATCGCACGGTCAGTTTTGGGCCCCTGCAAAATCCTGGGTGTTTTACCGATAACCTCTTCGCGGCTGTATCCCGTCATTTTGCGAAAACCGTCGTTCACATAGACAATTTTTGGGCCGGGCTTCTCCAGATCGAGCTCAGTAATTAAAATTGAATCGTAGTCATTTCGAATGGCAGCTTCCAGCAGGTTGAGGTCCCGCTCGTACATTTCTTTCTCTTCTTCAATTTCGAGGAAAAGCTCTTTTAATTTGTTAAATG
>DATFJD010000215.1:0-9868 GCA_035269475.1 Halalkalibaculum sp. | reverse complement strand
AGTCCTTGCTAGATGATTCCTCTAAAGGAATGTTATTGGTTAAGCGAATAAGCTTTTTGACCTATAATTTGCCTGTTCAAAAATACAGAGCTAATTATTGAACTTATGATACAGAACTACTGTAGGGTAATGACGTGCATTATCCGCAATAACAGTTGAGAAATGCGATTGTTGTATATACCCGGGGCTATCAAATCTAATTAGTCATTACCCATCTCAATATACTCATCGATTCGAGAAATCGATGCCGCAGTAATGAAACATTAACAACGTTGCTTCAGCTTTTTCTTGAGCTTCTAAAAGAATTGAATAAATGGAACGTGGTATTAGACAGTTTCATCAATAAAAATCCCGATTCTAAAACGAAGCAAACCATTCCGCAAAACTCTGCCACCAGGCTAATGAGGTCAAATCAAAGAAAATGGGTAGCTCAATGACCAGGTAGATGACCAAGAGGCTTGGGTACACCCATTTTGCCTTGCGGTGTCTACGATCTAAAATAGACAGTGTAATCAGGATTAGGTTGACCAGCATAAAGGTAATCATCTGATTATTCCAGCTTGCAGTGGGTGCAACAATGTTTAGGATTCTGGCAAAAATCGGATCGATAAAAGTAAAAGAGGTGGCAACCATAAATCGGGCATGAATCGGTTTCGTTCTTCTATAATAGATGGCAAGCCCATACGTGACGGCAAATATGAGTGCTAATGATATTTGTAAATAAAGAATATAGGTTTGAAAGGGATAGAACGATTCCGGGGCAAGCTTTATCCTGCTATTGGCAAGCAAAACGATACTTATCACAACCAAAGGGGCAATAAAATAGGATATTCTACCGATGATACGATGCAAATCAAGACGCCGTGATTTAATGAGGTAGGGTTGAATAATCAGCATGCCAAACCAGAGAACAGCGAAAAATGCATGAAAATGAATATAAAACTCACTGCTAAAGAAAATAGCATAATAAGTGGGCCAAAACGCAATAAATGAAATTAGCAGCAAGCCAATAAAAGCGATACTTGAATTGCTATAATCTAATTTGGTTTTCCCCATGCATTCCCCCAATCCCAAAATTGAATTTAATCCAACCCACCGGTGATCAAGTAATCTCTTTTTTTTAGAATTTTCAACTAACATGCTGTTTAATTATCAGTTAAAGGCTGTTGTTATGACGATTAACTATTTTGTGACGACTTGATTTTGCGTGAAATTCAGCCCTTATTTCAACTAGATATCCGCTAATCGCACTAATAAAAACGGGATTGCGATGAAGGGCTTTACAGCATTGCTGCTAACTTTTTTTATTGTACATGGAGCCGATGTACAGGTAGCAATGCCGCAAGATTCAATTCAGGCTGATACCACACTGGTCCATGCCCTTATCGATTCCAGTTTCGAGTATTCCTTTTCCGATCCGGATAAGGCCATAGATTTTGCCAATAAAGCCCGGAACCTTTCCAAAACCCTGGATTACCAAAAGGGCATTGCCGAGGCGCATGGCGAGCTGGGTTATTCTTACAATAGGAAAGGCGACTTTAATAAAGCGATAGATCATTTTGAGAAAGGAATAGAACTCCACAGGGTGATAAGGGATACTATGGGACTCATTTCACAGCTCAATGATCTGGGCTCTGCCTACAGCAGCATGAGTGAGTATCATACTGCCCTTGAGTATTACTTTGAGTCCCTTGAACTTTGTGAGGCTATCGGTATGGAGCGCGGCATCAGCGCCAATCTGGGCAATATCGGGCTGGCCTACTTTGAGCTGGACGAAGATGAAAAAGCCAGGAAGTTTTATGAACGTGCATTGGCTATTAATGAGCGCATTGAGAATACCGGTTCACTCTCGACCAATTATAATAATCTCGGCTTGCTACATGGCGACCAGGGCAGGTATGAGGAGGCCCTCAGCTACCATTTCAAGGCTCTGGAGCTTCGAAAAGAACTGGGTTATACCCTTAGTGTGGCCAACAGCCTTAATAATATCGGAAGGGTGTATATGCAGCAAAATATGCATGAGCAGGCACTGGATTATCTCAACCGGGCCTTGCAGGTCAATGATGGAGAAGACAAAGATCTCAGTTCTATCATCCACGAAAACATGGCCAAAACCTATATCTCATCCGGCCAATACGATTCAGCTTTGTTTCACGGCAAGCAGACCCTTGCATTTTCACAGGGATACGGGAGCAAGCTGGGAGTGAAGGTGAGCTATGAGCTGTTGACTGAAATTTACGTAAAGCTGGAGAACTTTGAGAAAGCATTCGAGAGCCAGCGCCGGCTGATGGCTGTAAAAGACAGCATACTCAATGCGGAGAAAAGCCGGCAAATCAATGAACTGCAAACCAAATACGAGACCCGGCAGAAAGAACAGGAGATCGCGTTGCTGGAGAAGGAGAAGGAACAGGAAGCCATGATGCGAAATGCCTTCCTGGCCGGATTGGTCCTTATTGGAATTATCGGTTTACTTGTCTACAACCGTCAGCGTCTGAAGATTAAAAAGAACCGTACGGAACTTGAGAATAAAAAGCTTCAGGAGCGGCAGCTTGAGAAAGATCTTAAGTTTAAGAACAAGCAGCTTACAACCCACTCCCTGCACCTGGTTCAGAAAAATGAAGCGATGAAGGAGCTGAAAGAACAGATCGAAGCACTGAGAAAGAAAGATAAGGTCAGTATCGGTCGTGACTTACAGAAACTGGAGAATACAGTAGATTACAGTTTTAACCTGGATAAAGACTGGGAAGAGTTTAAGCTCTATTTCGAGGAAGTACACTCAGGGTTTTTTGATGCACTGAAAGAACAGTTTCCGGACCTCACGCCGAATGAATTGCGCCTGTCGGCACTGGCCAAGCTCAATCTCTCCATTAAGGAAACCGCTACCATCCTGGGAATCACTCCCGACAGCGTAAAAACGGCGCGTTACCGCCTGCGCAAGAAGCTGGAAATGGAAACCGAAGAAAACCTGACTGATTTTATGATGGCGGTCGAGAAGGAACAGGTGGGGTAGTTCATCATCCCAATGAAATATTGTGATCATAGATATAATGCATAAAGCAGCGAGAGCCTAGTTCAAAATAAATACTATCGCATATTTACTGTTCTGTCTACTGTGCAAAATCCTGCCACCCCATTACAATGCTATTCGGAGAACAAAGCTTTAAAAGCTAAGTCCGATACCCAGTGACAGCCGCTTGTAGGTAACCTCTTGTTCTGAAGAACTGAAAGTAGTACTCGGCTGAAAATAGGTTGCGCGGTCCAGGTTATAGCCCGCGCTAACCTGCCATGAAAGCTTGCCATCCGTTTCGAATTGCAGGCCAAGCCCCGGGTTTAGCAGCAGTCCGCCTGAATGGGAATTAACCGCTGTTTCCGTATCAGTAAGCAGGCTGATGTTATAACCGCTTTTCAGAAAGAAAAACGGACTAATCTTGTCAGCCGGGAATAAATATTTGAAGTCGATAAATAATGGCAGTAAGCTCAAAGGGTCGTTATAGTAGCTAAAGCCGACGCCCAGCCCCGCAGAAACCTTGCGATTAAACCGGTACCCGTTTACCACCCACACCCTGAAAGAGGTTGAGGATTCACCCGCCAGTCCATCCAAACCACTTTTAAGCACATAACCTCCTTTTCGCTGTGCCAGCCACTCTTTGAAATCGACCTGTGCCGAGCTCTTCAATGGCAAGGCTATAAGTATGAATAAGAGAACCGGACTAAGTATCTTTTTGAACATCATAACAAGCCTTATTGGGTGTTGGGAAAATTTATTTATTGCCATTATCTGCTTTCTTTGAGCTACATCCTCATACTTCCCCGGTTTAGCTGTTTCGGTAATCAGCAGTTTATGTTAATCACAAACCGCTGCATTTAAAAAAGTGAGATTCCAATTCTTTCCGGCAAGCGTCTTACCGCCGGGGGAGGTTAAATTCCGGCCTGCAGGATATTTTCCATCACTGCATAATAGTAGCTATTAACGATAATAATTGAAACATAAATTGTATTCATAAGCAGTAACAACCAAGTCAAGAGCAAGGAAATTTGCTGGCAAATGTTGCTCAGATGTAACATTCACTTCTGTTTTCGGCTGAATAAGGCTATATCTATCCAGAACCATCCCTTGTTTACCTATTGTTGACCCGTTTCAAATTGCCCTTGCATTTCTCATGGATTAGCTTTTACGCAGTTGCATCAGGCACATAAATTCTTTGGCAATGATGCATACGCAGCTAATTTCCGAAATCCCAATTTAAGATCAGGTACTTATGAGATTCAAAATATTACATATCTATTCAATACTATTTTCTTTAACGCTCTTGTGCAGTGTAAATGTGCAGGCACAAAATGTAGATACTGCTCAGAAAGCCTTTACATGGAATGCGAATGACAGCGATCTTAAATGGAACCCGTGTCCCGACTTTATGCCGGAGAGCTGCAGAATAGCAGTTATCCAGGGCGACCCGGCTGAACCGAATGCCGATGTGTTTTTCAAAATGGAGGGGAAGACATCCGTAACTCAGCATTGGCACCATTCGGCAGAACGCATGGTCCTGATATCCGGAGAAATGCAGGTTCAGTATGAATCTCAGGATCCGGTGGTATTAAATTCCGGTGACTATGCTTACGGTCCGCCGAAAAAACCTCATACGGCATCCTGTATTTCGGACAAGCCATGTATTCTATTCATTGCCTTTGAAAAGCCGGTTGATGCTTTTTCTACCCGATAGGTTCCAAATTAAAATTGTAATCAGAGATAAGAATAAATGAAAAGTTGATTAGGATATGTCTGAAAGCAATAAGCAACCCGCGCCCGAATTTATTGCAGCACAGCTAAGAAAACCGTCCGGGGATTTTGCCGGGAAGGTGGGAGAGAAGATGAATAGGGTCAATGAAGCGCTGTTTGATTTGACCTTAGAGACCATGCAGCTGCAAAATAATGAACAGCTGCTTGAAATTGGCTTTGGCACCGGTGCTTTTTTCCGGAAACTGTTCGGATATGCCGAGAATATTAAAGTGAGCGGCATAGATTTTTCGGATGAGATGGTTGAAATAGCCAAAGCAAACAATAAGGAAACGATTGACTCAGGAGCGCTGAATATCAAATGGGGGCAAAGTGAGGATATTCCATTCCCCGATTCAACATTCGATAAAGTTTTTTGCAATATGGTGATTTATTTCTGGGACCGGCCCGAGAAGCATTTGAGTGAAGTATACCGCGTGTTAAAGCCGGGAGGCAAATTTTACACGGGGATGAGGTCACAAAAAAGCATGCAGGTTTTCCCTTTTGTCGAGCATGGGTTTAACCTGTATGAGGCAGAGGAATGGAAAGGAATGCTTGCCGAAAACGGCTTCACAGTGACGGATGAAAAGATCGCTAAAGATCCCGAACTGGATTTTGAAGGCAATGCACTGTGCCTGAAATCCCGCTGTATTGTCGCATTCAAGCATTAATAATGAAACTAAAAACTAAAGACAGCGAAATAAAATCCCGATCATCATGAAACGATTATCAGCTTTAGCCTATGCCGTACTTTGTTACCTGTTGTTTTTTGGCACATTTGTTTACATGGTACTTTTTCTGGGAAATTTTTCCGGCCTCTTGCCCAAAACGGTTAACACAGGCGGCGGTGTGACCTGGATACAGGCACTTGCTATCAACCTGTCACTTATTGGGCTGTTTGGACTGCAGCATTCTGTGATGGCACGTAAAACCTTTAAAAAATGGTGGACCCAATACATATCATGGCCCTTTGAACGCAGTACCTACGTACTCTTTTCCAGTTTGGCCATAATTCTGTTGCTTTGGTTTTGGCAACCCATCACGGAACCGGTATGGGAAGTCGAGGCGGCATGGGCATCCCTGATTCTTAACTGGGGCTTCTGGCTGGGCTGGCTGATTCTGTTTCTTTCAACCTATATGATTGACCACTTCAGCCTTTTTGGCCTTAAGCAGGCCTGGAGCTACTGGAAAGGTGAGGAGCTGCAGCCGCCTAAATTTATGGAGCCCGGATTCTATAAGTATGTCCGCCACCCGTTGATGCTGGGATTTATAATTGCATTCTGGTCTGTTCCCAGAATGACAGTGGGCCATCTAATATTCTCTGCCGGCATGACGGCATACATATTTATAGGGGTCTACTTTGAGGAGAAATCCATGATTCGCCGGTTCGGAGAGAAATACGAAGACTACAGGCAGCGGGTTCCTAAAATTTTCCCGGGAATCAATTAACGAAGCCGCCGGGGGCCTTCAGCCTGTTCAGCAGGTTATATTTTGCCAAATAGCAGCTTAAGGTACCGGTGATAATGAGAAAGCTGCCTGGCTACAGTTTTTGACTCTTTTAAAGATTGGGAAAGCACAAAGGCGCCTTCGAATACTACCAGCAGCATGTCGGCCAGACTTTCAAGGTCGACATCCTGTTCCGGTGGATGCTGTTCGGTAATTTCTTCCAGTTTTTCGAGGACCCTGAAGCGCCATTTTAACATGGACTCTCTTATTAACTCCATAATTTGTTCGTCGAACAGGCCGGACTGTTGCAGGTAGGATGCATACAGGCAACCGGGATACGGTTCCTGTAGGCTTTCCATTTCCTGCTCGAAGAGTTTTACAAAAATCAATAACTGCTGCAGCGGGTCGTCACTGAGTCCTTCTGCCTTTGCAAGTGTTTTCTCAAGGTGCTCAAGGTCGGCATCGGCATAGCGCTTTACCAAGGTACGCCCGAGTTCGTCTTTACTGGAGAAATAGTGAAAGAAAGCGCCCTTGCTGACCCCGGCCTGCTCAATAATGGAATCAATGGTGGTGCCGCCAAAACCATTATTTAGTATTTGAGCCTGAGCAGCGTTCATAAGTTTAGTCCGTGTATTTGCGGCATCTTTATTCATAGAAGCAAGTATAACATACTAAAGGGTTTGGTGCAATAAGATTCGAATATGACCAGTAATATTATTTTATATACTTTAATCAATGAAAAATAAGAATTTATGAAACCTTATTTGGTAATTCTCGTTATAAGTTTTTACAATACCGACTAGTTGGTATGTAAAATAATTCGAATATTAATATAATAGCGAGGAAACAAGCATGTGTAACACAGCAATTAAAATGCCTGAAAAAACAGGCAAAGGAACAGGATTCGACGAGTGGTTTTTAACGGCGATCAATGGTGCCGCGCTCATGATGATGATAGCAATAGGCCATCGTACAGGTCTCTTCGACGAAATGGCGAAATTAGACTGGACAGACAGTAAAACACTGGCAGCAAAAGCCGGTCTGAATGAACGCTATGTAAGAGAGTGGCTGAAAGCACTGGCTACCGGCAGGGTGGTTGAGGTTGATGAACAGGATTTTTTTCGCCTGCCCGGTGCGCACGCAGAATTTTTGACCAGGGATTCAGACAAGGATAATCTCGCCATGTTTGCCCAGTATATACCACTCATGGGAAAGGTGGAAGATTATATACTGGAGTGTTTCTACCGGGGAGGAGGAGTTCCCTACGAGAATTACCCGCGCTTTCACGAGGTAATGGCAGAAGACAGCGGAGCGACCGTACTGGAAGCCTTGGAAGAGTATATTCTGCCCTTGGTACCGGGAATCGAAGAGAAGCTGCAGCATGGCATTAAGGTACTGGACCTGGGCTGCGGACGCGGAAAAGCATTACTTAAGATGGCCGCCCTGTATCCGAATAGCTCATTTGTTGGTATCGATTTATCGGATGAAGCTATAGGGTGGGCAAAGAGAGAAGCAAAAAAGAGGAGCCTTGCTAATTTAAGGTTCGAAATTCGGGATGCCACCGACTTCGATGTCACGGCTGAGCCCGAAGCATATGATTTCGTCACCACCTTTGATGCCGTTCATGACCAGGCCAAACCTCTTGCGGTTCTCAAAGGTATTAACCGTACGCTTAAACCTGATGGGATTTACCTCATGCAGGATATCCATTCTTCAAGCCATGTACACAAAAACCTGGATCACCCAATGGGACCGCTGCTATATACGATTTCATGTATGCACTGCATGCCGGTATCCCTGGCGCAGGGCGGTGAAGGCCTTGGAACGATGTGGGGAAGGGAAAAAGCGCAGGAACTTCTGACAGAGGCCGGTTTCACGAATATTGAAATTCATCGCCTCGACCATGACATACAGAATGACTACTACGTCATAACCAAAGAGTGAAATAACAGCTTGCGATAATATTAATTAGTATTTCTTAGAATAAATCTTTCTACATTATGAATAAGTCAATAATAAATAAAAAGATAAGGGGTGGATGGGTGCGGGCATTAGCCATTACAGCACTTATACTTACGGTACTAAGCCTGCCCACAGTAGCGCAGCAGTCAACAGAAGGTAACCACCTGTTCGAAGGGCAAATGGCACCTCTTTTATCGGGAATGGGAAATCATCACTTTGAAATCTCAACGGATGACACTCTTGCGCAGGATTTCTTTAATCAGGGGATGATCCTTTCCTACGGTTTCAATCACAAGGAAGCAAATCGGACTTTCAGACAGGTGGCGAAACTGGACTCAAATAATCCTATGGCTTGGTGGGGAGCAGCCCTGGTACTTGGGCCAAATATTAATTCAGCTATGCCTGAAGACAATATTCCACGAGCATGGGAGGCACTACAAAAAGCACAGGAACTAGCATCCAACGGCACTCAAAAAGAGCAGGACTATATCGAGGCTCTATCTCATCGTTATGCCCAACATCCACCTGAAGATCGTACACCTTTGGATAAAACTTATTCTGAAGCTATGGTTAAACTAGCTGAGAAATATCCCAATGACCTGGATGCCCAAACATTATATGCGGAATCAATAATGGATCTACATCCCTGGAACTACTGGAAGCCGAATGGAAAACCTCAGCCATGGACTCCAGAAGTTTTAAATACACTGGAGTCCGTGATCAATCAGGATCCCGATCACCCAGGTGCGAACCACCTGTATATTCATGCCGTAGAAGCTGAAAAGCCCGAAAAAGCATTACCAAGCGCTAACAGGCTGCGTAAACTTGTGCCCGGGGCGGGTCATCTGGTACATATGCCGTCACACATCTATATCCGTACAGGTGATTACCATGAAGGAACGCTTGCCAATGAGCGTGCGGTCAAAGCTGATAATGAATATGTGACCCAATGCCGCCAGCAGGGTATTTATCCTTTGGCGTATGTGCCCCATAATTATCACTTTCTCTGGGCTACGGCTACGATGGAGGGTAGGGCAGACCGTAGCATGGAAGCAGCAAAAAGCACCTCGGATTTAGTAGATACCGAAACCATGCGCCAGCCGGGTCTGGGTACACTTCAGCACTACTGGGTCATTCCATTGTATGATCTTGTAAGATTTGCAAGATGGGATAAAGCTTTGAGTTATCCTGAACCTGCAAAGGATTTAATTTATCCCCGCGGTGTCTGGCACTATGCACGAGGCATGGCTCAATTGGGAAAAGGAGATTTAGAAGAAGCGAGAGAAGAATTGGTAAAATTACAAACAATAGCTGCTGATGACACGCTCAAAGAAGTAACTATTTGGGATATTAATACAACCCAAGAACTCATGCAGATTGCCAGCCGTGTGCTGCAAGGGGAGATAGAAGCACAACAAGGCAACTACAGCCGGGCTATTGCTTTGCTAAATGAAGCCATCGATATTGAAAGTCAGCTCACCTACAATGAGCCGCCTGACTGGTTCTTCCCGGTGCGTCATAATTTAGGGGCAATTTTGTTGAAAGCCGATCGTCCCACCGAAGCAGAGCAAGTTTATCGTTCTGATCTTGCCAAATTTCCTGATAACGGCTGGTCACTGTTCGGCCTGTGGCAAAGCCTGAAAGCGCAGGAGAAAGAAGCGGAAGCCGCGGAAGTGAAGAGAAAGT
>DATFJD010000214.1:0-2855 GCA_035269475.1 Halalkalibaculum sp. | reverse complement strand
GGGCCATCTGTCTTTTTGGCCTACCTGGTTTCAGGTTTTCTGGTATTGCCTACCATGCTAAGCAAGGCCGAACTGGCAACAGCCTTTCCCCGGGCCGGTGGCACTTATTATATTATCGATCGGACTTTGGGTCCGCTGATGGGTAGTATCGGTGGGTTCGGATCATGGTTTTCACTGGTCTTTAAAAGTGCGTTTGCACTGATTGGAATGGGAGCCTACATCTCTATCTTTTTTGAGGTGCCAATAACACCTGTCGCTATAATTTTAGCGATAGCATTTGGTGCATTGAATATTTTCGGAGCGAAAGAAACCAGCAGGCTGCAGAATATTCTGGTCATTACCTTGATATCAATTATGGCCTTCTACCTCGTGCAGGGATTTGCCCATCTCTTTTCACTTGGATTTCTGGATGTTCATAAAAAGCAGTTTACGCCCTTCTTCACCAATGGTATGCAGGGATTTTTAGGCACGGTAGGTATGGTGTTCGTATCCTATGCCGGCCTTACAAAAGTAGTTAGTGTTGCCGAAGAGGTAGAAGATCCGGACCGCAATATCCCCCGGGGTATGTTCCTTTCAATATTTACCGCGATTGTTGTTTATGTGGGAGGTGTCTATCTGATGACGGCTGTTCTTGAACCGTCAGCGTTTAGAGAAGATTTGACGCCTGTAGCTACGGCAGGAGAAGTATTTCTCAGCTGGCTGCCGGGGGATGTGGGCTTGATTCTGGTTGTCATTGCGGCTATAGCGGCCTTTGCCTCCACAGGAAATGCAGGCATTATGTCAGCTTCTCGATTCCCGTTGGCTATGGCTAGGGATAAACTGGTACATCCCTTACTATCCAAGATTGGCAGATTTAACACACCTACTATCTCTATTATTGCCACGACAGGAATGATGATATTTCTGCTCTTGGTATTCAACGTAGAGGAGGTAGCCAAACTGGCAAGTGCGTTTAAGCTGCTCTTATTCGGACTCTTGAACTTGGCAGTGGTTGTGATGCGTGAGAGTCAGATTCAGGAATATGATCCGGGGTATGTCTCTCCCTTTTATCCCTGGATACAGGTAATAGGCATGCTTACATCAGGTGTCTTAATTTTTGAGATGGGCATGGTTTCTATTGTGTTTACCGCTGCCATTACAATTTTGTCGGTAGCATGGTACTATTACTATGCCTACGGAAAGATAGATCGGCAGGGGGCGATATTTCATGTGCATGAAAGACTGGGACAATACAAGGACCGCGGCTTGGAAAATGAGATGCGGCATATCATGAAGGAAAAAGGCCTGCGTGATGAAGACCCGTACGAAATTGTGGTTAGCAAAGCAGCTGTACTGGATGTTAAGAGTTCAGATATTAATTATAAAGGTATTGTACAGAAAGCCTGCACGGACTTATCAACCAAACTTCATGTAGATGAGGAGAAATTGTTTAAGGCTTTTAACAATCTGGGTGATTTCGGAACTATACCGATTGGTCAGGGGGCTGCCCTGAATCATACCAGGCTTGATATTGACACAGAGCCGGAATTGTTTATTGTAAGAATCAAAGATGGCTTAACGGTTAGCAGCAGGTATTTCGAATCAGAAACGGAGAGCCAAGTCGAAAAGGGCGATAAACTATATGCCATCTTCTTTTTAGTAAGTTCTGAAAGGCATGCAACGCAGCACCTTCGCTTTCTGGCCCACATGGCAGAAATGGTTGACCAGGAAGACTTCCAGAAGCGCTGGAAGAATGCTGAAAGCGAAAGTGAGCTTAGGGAAATTTTACTGCGCGATGAGCGGTTTATAAATCTTAGAGTGCGGCCTGATAACAAAACCGGATCGATGATAGGAAAGAAAATTCATGAGATAGAACTTCCTGGAGAAAGTCTGGTTGCTGTACTAAAACATGAAGGGGATATAAATATTCCCCATGGCAATACTATTATTCAGGAGGGAGATGAACTCTCTATTATCGGGAATGTAGATGACATCAAAAGGATCAAAGAACTAAAAGAGAGTTAACGTCTTTTAACTTATATTTGGCTAAATATGATTTACTGCTTAACAAAATTCTTATATAATATCGAGCTAAAAAGCTAGGCAAAGGGATCAAAAAAAATAATTCTTTATTGATTCAGTAAACTTCTCCTATAAATTTTATCTGACCACGAATTAATAATGAAACACGAAAAGTTAGAAAAACAATTAGGCCTTTGGGATGTCTTTGCCATTAGTACCGGGGCAATGTTCAGTTCCGGATTCTTCCTTTTACCGGGTATAGCGGCTGCGGAAACCGGTCCCTCCGTATTTCTGGCCTACTTGTTAGCCGGTGTGCTGGTATTGCCAACCATGTTCAGCGTTTCTGAACTGTGTACGGCCATGCCCAGGGCGGGGGGTACCTACTATTTTATCGATCGCAGCCTTGGTCCGCTGATGGGAACCATAGGAGGCTTTGGCTCCTGGCTGGCACTGGTTCTGAAAAGTGCTTTCGCTTTGATCGGG
Organism: Halalkalibaculum sp.; assembly: GCA_035269475.1. Taxonomy (GTDB): domain Bacteria; phylum Bacteroidota; class Rhodothermia; order Balneolales; family Balneolaceae; genus Halalkalibaculum. The sequence goes on along the minus strand of DATFJD010000214.1, from coordinate 371 downwards.
ATGGGGGCTTACTTAGGAATTTTCATGGATGTGCCCATAACGCTGGTAGCCGTTGTGCTTACCATTTTCTTCGGTATCGTAAACGTCATTGGCGCCAAGGAATCCAGTTTTCTGCAAAAAATTCTTGTTGCCGCCCTGCTGGGAATTATGTTCTTCTATATCGTGCAGGGGTTGTTCCATATATTTTCGCTGGATTTTTTTGAGATCACCCGGCAGCAGTTCTCTCCCTTCTTTATAAATGGAGTCAATGGGGTGCTTGCTACCGTGGGGATGGTTTTTGTTTCGTACGCCGGCCTTACAAAAGTAGCGAGTATAGCCGAAGAGGTTGAAAATCCGGACCGGAATATACCGTTGGGAATGATCATGTCACT
>DATFJD010000213.1:0-2609 GCA_035269475.1 Halalkalibaculum sp. | reverse complement strand
GAAAACGGTGCGGTGGTGGCACCCGCCGACTTCGATGCTGACGGAGATATTGACCTGTTTGTAGGCAACCGTTCGGTTCCCGGAAGCTATGGAAGCATCCCTAAAAGCTACCTGTTTCAAAACGACGGAAACGGAAGGTTCAGGGATGTCACCGAGGTGCTTTCTGAAGGACTGAGCGATGCCGGTATGGTTACCGACGCTTTGTGGCAGGATGTTAACGGGGATAAAATACCGGATCTAGTGGTTACCGGTACCTGGATGCCCGTATCTGTTTTTATAAATAGCGACGGTGTGATTAAAGACCGGACTGCCGCGGCGGGACTTTCTGAAAGTAACGGCTGGTGGAATGCGCTTGAGGCGGGAGATTTTGACGGTGACGGCGATGTGGATTTCCTGGCCGGCAACCTTGGGCTGAATGCCTATTTAAAGGCATCGAAAGAGGAGCCGCTTAAATTGTATGTAAAAGATTTTAATGAAGACGGCCAGGAGGATCCGGTAATTGCTTATACGGAAGGAGGGAAGGAGTACCCGGTAAATCCACGGGATGAATTGCTTACCCATTTTAAATATTTACGATCAAAATTCCGCACATACAACGACTTTGCAGGCAAAACCATGCAGCAAATATTCGGTGAGCAGCTTCAGGAAAATATAAGCATTAAGGAAATATATGAGCTCCGCTCTTCTTATCTTCAGAATAACGGCGACGGCACTTTTAGTATATACGAGTTGCCTGTAGAAGCGCAGTTTTCTCCGATTTTTACCTTTCAGGCCGCGGATTTTGATAATGACGGCACAATGGACGCACTGGCGGGCGGGAACTTCCATGACGTGAAACCTTCGCTTGGAGGCCGGTATGATGCCGGATACGGTTTGTACCTGCGAGGAAACGGTAACGGAAATTTTGAGTCAACCGGCTTGATGAACAGCGGTTTTGTTATCGATGGTGAAATCCGTGAGATCGACCTGCTAAGATCGTCCGGTGATCGCGTCCTGATTCCGGTTGCAAGGAATAATGATTCTTTACTTCTTTTTGAAAGAAAGCGCTCTAATTAAGATTAACTGAATGTCAATGAATTTAAGCTTTAACAGGAAACTAATTACAGCCGGTACACTCATTGTGTTTGCGGCGCTAGTATATTCTTGTACCCCGGAGGTCGAAAAACCTGCCAGAGGCTCAGAGGCCTATAAGCAGGCGGTATCTGACTTTTATGTATCCCTGTCTGCCATCCAGGCCGATCAACTGCTTTTTGCGGTTGAAAAAATGGAAGCCTTAACGCAAAAGTACCCGGACGAGGCTGCCGCCTGGGCAAATTTAGCCGTATTCTCAATGCGTCAAGCTAATTTTGACCTGGCTGAGCAGAGGATTAGCCAAGCCCTGGACCGGGCCCCGGACAATGCAGATATAATATTTCTTGCCGGTATCATCGAAAGCAGGAGAGGCAATGTGAATGCTTCTGTAGAGTATCTTAGAAAAGCCGCAACTATAAATCCCGGAGATCTGAAGATAGCCTATGCCCTTGTGGAAGAGCTCGAACGGCAGGACGATATTGAGAATGCAGAGGAGGTATTTTCAATACTGAATTCCATTCTTGAAAAACAGCCGGATAACCTGGCCATTCTCCTTGAATTGGTACGATTTTCTGTTAAAAGGGAAGAGATGGAAACCCTGGAACAGGCCATGAACACCTTATCCGGGTATGCCCGGAATTGGCCGGAAGATATTCAAAGGCAGTTTAATCAGATCAGTAAAACCATACTCGAAGATCAAAGTGCCAACCTGACTTTTCAGCTGGCGTTTCTGCGCAATAATCTCAACCAGCTTCCTAAATTTCAGAGCGATCTGCAGGCAGTGCAGATTCCTCCCAGCCAGGTTGGATTTTTGGTTACGGAATTTACCTGGCTGCCGCAGCCCGAAAACTCCGCAGCACCCAAAGACGATCAGCTGGCTTTCAACTTCGAAGTCATGTCGGATGAAAGGGATATTGAGATTTCAAAACCGATTTCACTATCTGACCGTGCCGAATCTGACTGGGTTGCAGTGAAAGGAGGTACTGCCGTAATCAACGGGGTGACCGGTTTATCTTTTCCCGGTGAGGCTACCTCTGTCAATGCCGTTACCGCCATCGATTATAATTATGATTTTATGAATGACCTTGCTTTCGCCGGTTCGCAAGGGTTTACAATGTACCGCCAGCAGGAAGATTCCTCGTTCACCGATATTACAGGCAGTATGAATCTTCCGCAAGAATATATTAACCAGCCTTATAAAGGAAGCTGGTCTGCTGATATCGATCTCGATGGCGATCTTGACCTTGTGATGAATCCAAGAGGAAAGCCGGTTGTTGTTTTCAGGAATAACGGTGACGATACCTTTGAACCTATCGAGCTGTTCAGTCAGTTTAGGGACCTGAAAGAATTCATTTGGGCCGATTTTGACGGTGACTCCGATCCGGATGCCGCATTGTTGACGGCCGGAGGAAAGGTCAGCCTGCTCATAAACGAACGTTCGGGCAGCTTTACTGAAGTTTCAAACCTGCCTGCAAGCGAAGAGGTTATTGATATAGATGTGTCTGATATTGACAGTGATGCCAACTTAGACCTGCTGG
>DATFJD010000212.1:0-2723 GCA_035269475.1 Halalkalibaculum sp. | reverse complement strand
TCTGCGATTTTATGCCTACCAGGTTGCAGGTGCAAAAGATCATGGCTTTGAATCACAATGGGAAGTGCTTCAAAGCCTTCCCGATTGGGGACTGAAAGTGAACAATGAACTGAACCGGCAGTGTGAGTCCATCGATGAGGTATTTGACTATTACGGGGAGCTGGAAGAACGCCGTGACGACCTGGAGTATGAAATTGACGGAATGGTTTGCAAGGTGGATGGCATTGCTGAACAGCACACACTGGGAGAGCGCTCCAATAATCCGCGTTGGGCTGTTGCCTGGAAATTCCCGCCTAAAAGAGAATCAACCGTAATTAAGAAAATAGAGGTGCAGGTTGGAAGGACTGGCAAGCTCACGCCTGTTGCACATCTTGAGCCGGTGAATATTGGCGGGGTAGAGGTTAGCAGGGCATCCCTCCACAATCAGCACGAAATTGAAGAAAAAGCTATCCGCGTTGGGGATAAGGTGATTGTTGAGAGGGCAGGCGATGTTATTCCCCAGGTGGTAAAACCGATAAAAGAGGGCCGCGACGGATCGGAAAAAGAGTTCAGCATGCCGGAAGAATGCCCGGTATGCGGTTCGGAAGTTGTAATGAGCGAGGATAAGAAACAGACCCACTGCCCCAACATAAATTGCAAGGCACAGGTTAAGCGGAGCATAGAGCATTTCGTTTCAAAAGATGGCATGGATATTGACGGACTCGGGGAGAAGCGAATAAAGAAACTGATGGATGAAGGACTGATAGGCCAGCCGGCAGATCTTTATGGCCTGAAAAAAAAGGAACTGTCAGAACTGGAAGATTTTGCAGAGAAGTCCTCAGAAAATCTTCTTGTCGAGATCGGGAATAGTAAAAACCGGGAGTTGGACAGATTCCTATACGCTTTGGGCATACCGCACGTCGGCAACCATATGGCAAGAGTGCTTTGCGGACATTTTAAAACCCTGAATGACCTCAAGGATACTGATGAATCCGGGCTCAGGGAGATTGATGAGGTTGGCCCTGAAGTGGCAAAAGCGGTAACAACATTTTTCGGTGAAAAGAAAAACCTGGAAGCGATCGATGATCTCCTGAATGCAGGGGTGAAGCTTGAAAATCCGTATGCCCAAAAAGAGAAGCAGGTGCTGGACGGATTGAAATTTGTATTTACGGGCGAACTGGAAAAATGGACCCGTGACGAGGTTAAAGAGCTGGTGGAGCAACTGGGAGGGAGGGCTGTTTCAAGCGTGAGCAGCGAAACGGATTATGTGGTTAAGGGTCCCGGGGCGGGTTCAAAGCTGGATGATGCCGGAGAGATGGATATTCCTGTGATTGAGGAGGATGAATTCAGGGAGTTGCTTGAAAAAAAGAAAGGATCAGGTTAAAAAAACAGGATAGTAAAATTCATGTAGACATATATCTGATCAGCGCAGAATTCATTCTGTTAAATCTCATTTTTTATTATATATATAAGTAAAGAGAAGGAGTTATGAGTAAAGAGCCGGATAAAAGTAAAGAAATTGAAAACAGAGAGTGGCTGAATTCCCTGAAATGGGTATTGAACAACAGGCCGGAAGAACGCGTAAAAGAGCTGCTTAACCTGCTGCAGCAGGAAGCTGGAAAATATGGGATTGATGGGTTGCGCTCTTTTACCACTCCGTATGTGAATACGATCTCCCCTGAAGCTGAGACGGAGTACCCGGGCGATCAGGAGATAGAGGAGAAACTGATGGCTCTTATCCGCTGGAACGCGATGGCAATGGTGGTCCGCGCTAACCGGAAGAGCGAGGGTATCGGCGGTCATATTTCAACATATGGTTCAATTGCCAACCTGATGGAGGTGGGGTTTCATCATTTTCTCAAAGTTTCAGATGAAGGATTACCCGACATCGTATATTTTCAGGGGCACGCCTCTCCGGGCATATACTCCCGGGCTTTTCTGGAAGGGCGCTTATCAGAGCAAGACCTGGTTGATTTCCGCAGGGAACTCTCTGAGGAGGGCGGGCTGTCTTCTTATCCACATCCACACCTGATGCCGAATTTCTGGAGTAACCCAACCGTTTCCATGGGACTGGCTCCCCTTATGGCCATCTATCAGGCCAGGTTCAACAGGTACCTCGAAAAGAGAGGAATTGCGAATGAAAAACTTCCGGATATCTGGGGCTTTTTTGGTGATGGTGAAATGGACGAACCGGAATCTATTGGCAACCTGGCTCTGGCTGCCAGGGAAAATCTCGATAATCTGACGTTTGTGATCGATTGCAATTTGCAGCGTCTTGACGGACCGGTCCGCGGGAACAGCAAGGTGATACAGGAACTCGAAGCACAATTTAAAGGTGCCGGCTGGAACGTGATAAAGGTGCTTTGGGGTAGCGACTGGGATCCGATTTTTGAAAAAGATGATAGCGGAATCCTGGCAAAGGAACTTACAAACTTGCCGGATGGTCAACTTCAGAAGTATGCATACTCAGATGGTTCATATATTCGAGAGGATCTGTTTGGACGCAACGAAAAGCTGAAAAAACTAGCTGAGCCATACTCAGATGAAGAGCTCTCAAAGATGAAAAGAGGCGGGCATGATCCCGTGAAGATTTACAATGCTTTCAAAAAGGCCAGAGAACATAAAGGTGGGCCCACAGTAATTCTGGCACAAACCGTAAAGGGTTATGGCCAGGGTGAGGGCGGTGAAGCCAGCAATGTTGCACATCAGCAGAAAAAACTGGATATCGATGCGCTGAAACATTT
>DATFJD010000211.1:0-6844 GCA_035269475.1 Halalkalibaculum sp. | reverse complement strand
TAACAAATTCCGTGTCAGTTTCTTCCTCAAGTCCTGACTGTATAGGCTTCCAGTAAGTAGCCGATAGGCCCAGGGTCATCATTGCCGAAACCACCGTTTTTCCGATCCCGGTATCAGTACCGCTAACGAATATTTTTGATGGGAGCTCTTCTATCTTCATGAGGTATGATCTCTTTTAACCGCAAGGAATACCACATGATAACTAACCCTAATATCCCCCTCGGAATGATCATCCCAGTGATTGATCAGCATCTTCATCTCTGCAGAATTCAATGCCCGGCCATTTTTATGGGTGGCGGCGCCAATGGTTTTGAGATGCCTGAAAAAGTGCAGTGCCGAAGGAAATTTTTGAGTGACAGTGTCTTCGTAATAGTCAACCTGAACCGGCCCTGTTGACATTTTTATTACCATCTCTTCGGTATCGGGCAAGGCATTGCCGGTATACGGAATACCCAGTTCCTCGCAGCGTTCCTTCCACTCAGGGAAGCTTTCATTTCCGGGAAAAGAAGCAAGCAGCAAGCCGCCGGGCCGGGTGGCCTCCATCAGTTTGCCCAGGGTAAGTGCCGGATCTTTAAACCACTGTGCCGCAAAACCGCATACCGTCATACCGTATTCGGGCTCATCGGTTTCCAGCTCTTCTGCATCAAGTTGATGGAAAGTTATATTTTCGGCCGACCGGAACCGGTCTTTGCAAAAGCTTACCATCTCATCCGATAAATCAGTGATAATCTTCTCTCTTTTCGGATAGAGATCCACTATCCCCCGGGTTACAAAGCCGGTACCGCATCCGACTTCCAGTATCGGACCCGGTGGCAGTATATCCCGCCATGGTTCAAGGGAAGCTATCAGCCGGTCGGCTACCTCCTTTTGAACATTTGCCTGTTCATGGTAGTCAGATACAGACCTGCCAAAATTATCGGCAATTTCCCGGTTAATTGAATTCATTTCGGTAACAGTCTCATCCATTAGGATGTCAGTTTTTTATCTCAGGTTCAATGAACTGCCGGCACTGCTCTTTGTGTGTAAAGGGCAAGGCATGTCCGGCATTCTTAACTTCAAAATATTTACCTTGCTTTGAAAAATTCTCATAAAGCGTCCTGCCTTTTCTGCGATGCACGATGCCATCTTCAAAGCCGTGTAGGATACAGATATTATCGACACTTTTCAGTAGGGAAACATCAAAAGTACGGGTGTTTAATAGTTGCAGATCTTCGATCAGCAGATCCCGGTTGGGATCTGCATCAGGAAGTGCGATCGGTTCTTCGGGCTTAAAGGTATTCTTATAAAACTCTTTTAAGACATCTTCAGGGTGACCTTGCAAGGCATTCAGCATCTGTTTCACAATCAGCTTCGACCTTCGTCGATATTGCGCTGCAACAGGATGGAAATTAATGAATCCGTTGCATATCACTACCAGATCAGCTTCTTTGAAAAGTTTTACCGGACACAGGTGGAGCCCGAATGAGTGGGTAAGTATAACTTTAGCCCTGTCCGCGGCAGTAAAGACCGGGGTTCGTTTTGGCTTGCCGAAATACCCGCGTTCAAAGACGGTGAACATATTCTTCCCTGAGAGCAACTGTTCCCAGCCTCTCCAGACTGAGCTGTCGAATCCCCAGCCGTGAAATGCTATGACTTCAGCTTCCCGCATGATTCCACTCCCTCATTTTTTCCAGAAGGTAATCTATTTGCGCATCCGTATGCTTGAGTGACAAAGTGAAGCGAATACGGGAGCTGTTTTCAGGAACAGTAGGCGGACGAATTGCGGTAGCCAAAATCCCCTGTTCTTCCAGCCAATCTGCCAATTCCAGGGTCTCTGACTCATCGCTTAAAATAACCGGTATAATTTGCGTGCCGGATGGGCCGGTATCAAAACCGGCATCCTGTAATGCGGCAAGAACTTTGGTGATATTCTGATGGTACTTCTCTCGTTCTTCCTGCATCTGCGGAATCATTTCTACCGCTGCATCGATAGCGCCTATAACCGCGGGCGGCAAGGCAGTTGTATAGATAAATCCGGGACAGTAGTTGATTAGATAATCTTTCATCTTGGCAGAGCAGGCAACATAGGCGCCAAAAGATCCAAAAGCTTTACCGCAAGTGCCTAAGAGGATGTCTATGCCATCGATATCATATCCCAGGCCGAGTCCTTTTTCTCCCCAGACGCCAACGGCATGTGCATCATCCACAAAAAGAAGGGCATTGAAATCATTCGCCAGCTTTGCAATGCCTTTCACATTGCTGCGGTCTCCATCCATGCTGAATACCGTTTCGGTAACGACCAGAATGCGGTCATAGGATTCGGAAGCGGCCTTCTCTAGCAATTTTTCGAGATGCGACAGATTATTATGATCAAAACGCTGAAACGCTGCCCTGCTCGCCAGGCTGCCCTGAAGGAGGCTGCTATGACTAAGCTTGTCTGCGAGCACCAGGGAATGCCGATCTGTTAGAGTGTCAATAAGGGTGCTGTTTGCCTGAAACCCGGAATTGAAAATCAGAGCGGCTTCCCTGCCCAAGGTTTCCGCTAATTTTGCTTCCAATTCCTCATGAATATTGTAGGTGCCGGTTATGAGACGAGATGCCGTAGATCCGGCTCCATGGCTTTCGGTGTAATCCATGGCCTTTTGAATAACCTGCGGGTGCTTTGATAAGCCCAGGTAATCGTTTGAGCAGAAATTTATCAGCTGCCTGCCTCCTTTTGTAACCTCTAGCCCATCTCCGTCAGGCCTAAGAGCCTGCAGCACCCGAAATTGATTGCGTGCTCTTCGGTCTTCCAGGTCTTTTTCAATAAACTGCTGCTTGTTTCTAGATGGCACGTTTTATCTGGTAACCATATTTTGTTCCATATTATTTCCGGCACTCCACGCAGAGTCGCTCTCAAAGGTCCTGAGCATAGCCCGGAACTGTCTTACAAATCTTCGCTTGTTGTAACGGGGGGCAAACTGTCCGAACTCTATGATAAATAAACGGTCTGTTTCTTCATCGTAGATGGTCATATTTGCAAACGGGCCGCCCATGGCATCATTGGTCATGCGCCAGGTTCCCAGTGTTTCAAAAGCAAGATGTCCGTTGATCCTAAGCGTATCGGTTTCAACCGGACGGCGGTACTCTGTGGTAACATAAGAACTGTCTCTGGTGCCTCGTATCCACTTCTCCATGAGGGAATCTCTTTTGGCATTAATCCAGTTGGCATCGACAAAGTCAGCTGTCCTCACACTGTCTTCCCACCAGGCCCAGAACCAGCGATCGTTGTCGGGCAGAGGCCGGCGCATGGTTATGAAATTATTCGATGAGCCGTCGGCTACATAAGTAGTATCAATATTTTTCCGCCAGTCATGCTGAATTCTGATCTTCCAGCCATGATTTTGCCATAGGCTGTCTTCCAGCGCATAGTTCTCACCGCGATCATAAATATCATATTGCCAGCGTCGGAACTCTTTTTCCAGGAGGCTTTCTACCAGTGACTCTTTTGTATTTCTGATATTGTCTGCCAGCACCGAATCGCTGGTTGATGTTAAAATGATTGACCACTGGTTTCGATACCACTGGTCCTCGAGCGGAAAGGCGAAACTTTCCCCGTCCCTGACTCTTGTCTCTACCTGCTCGTCCAGGAGAGCACGCACAAAGCGTCCGACATTGGAGCTGTCATCTATGGTCGCCGCAATGATCAGGTTCTTATTCTTCTTGATGGCTTCCAGCTCTTCATTATTGCTGAAATCAACAAACCTGAGGTCGAACAGGGCTTCATAGTTCGGTAAGGTCTGTATGCCCTGGCCGTACGTTCGACGAATGGCTTCCGCCGTCTCACTCTGATGCTCTGTGGAATCCATCAGTACCACGGCATCACCGAAGGCTCCAACGGCCTGCTGGCGGTAATCGCCTTCACAAGCAATAGCAAAAAAGGCGACCGTAATAATTAAAATAACCTTGTGGAGTGCATTCATAAAAAAGATATTAGTTGAATTTAGTTCTTACCATACTTTAAGCCCCGAACAAATGCAAATACCTCATCTTTCCAGTCTTTATCGGGATAGTGACTGCGAATAGTTTCTATTAAGGCGCTGCCGACGATGAACCCGTCCATATCCCGGGCTATTTTCGTTGCATCTTCATGAGATTTAATTCCAAATCCAACCATTGTCGGATTTTTTGTGATGTTCTGCTTGACCCGCTCAATAAAACGGTTTACCGACTTCGAAACTTCCTTCCCGTCGCGGGCACCGGTTACGCCTGTCACCGACACACAGTACACAAAACCTTGCGATTTGTCATCAATCAGCTGCATTCTCTTATCGGAGGTGTTCGGTGCAACGAGGTATATCAAGGGCAATTCATATTCCTCAGCCTTTACTTCCAGGATGCCGGACTCTTCGACCGGCAGATCCGGGATGATTAATCCGTCCACACCAGCCTCTGCAGCTCTTTCACAGAAGTCCCCGATCCCGTATCGAATAACCGGATTTACATAGCCCATGAGTATAATCGGTATTTCTGATATTTTCCTGACCTCCCGGACCATTTCAAAGATACCATCCATCGTTACGCCATTTTCAATGGCTTTATTGCTTGAATACTGAATGGTGGGCCCGTCCGCCAGAGGGTCACTGAAAGGCATGCCAAGTTCAACCATATCTGCCCCATTATCCTCAAAACCTAAAATCAGGTCCACAGTAGATTCAAGATCAGGGTAACCGGCAGTGAGAAAGAGACTCATAATTTTGGAATCTTCATTTCGATCCCTGAACAACTGGGCCACCCTATCTTTACTTTTTTCTTTGATCATGTAATTTCTTTCTATTGATACGATGTTCTTTGTAAAATAAAATTATATCTATTTATCTGTTAATCAATGCTTTATACTATTCTTCTATAAAATTTCTATAAGCATTTAGTATGATTCTGTTCACTACATATGCTCGGCTATAGTTCCCATGTCCTTATCGCCTCTACCTGAGCAGTTTATGACAACAATTTCGTCTTTTGAGGTCTCCGGCATCAATTCATCCAGGTATGCAATAGCATGTGCTGTTTCAAGAGCAGGTATAATACCTTCCAGTTCAGATAGCAGCTTCACTCCTTCCATGGCCTGCTTATCCGTAATGGCTTTATAGAGCACTCTTTTGGAATCATGAAGATAAGAATGCTCCGGACCGATACCCGGATAGTCGAGCCCGGCACTGATGGAGTGGGCAAGATGAATCTGCCCCTCGTTACTTTGAAGCAGGTAACTGAGCGAGCCGTGCAGTACGCCCGGAGATCCAATACTCAGGGTGGCAGCAGTTTTATCGGTATCGGCACCATGGCCGGCTGCTTCGAGCCCGTACATGCGAATGGATTCGTCATCTATGAACGGATGGAAAAATCCGATGGCATTGGATCCTCCACCGACACAGGCCAGCATATAGTCGGGATTTTTGCCTTCCGCTTCCTTAAGCTGATATTTGGTTTCCTCCCCTATCACACGGTGAAAATTCCTAACCATCTTCGGATAGGGATGGGGACCGACGACCGATCCGATGATGTAAAAGGTATCCTCTACATTTGTTACCCAGTCACGGATCGCTTCATTGGTAGCGTCTTTGAGCGTTTTGGAACCGCTCTCCACCGAACGGACTTCCGTTCCCAGCAGTCGCATGCGATCAACGTTCAGCTTCTGGCGCCGCATGTCTTCGGCTCCCATGTACACAATGCATTTCATACCGAATTTGGCACAGGCCGTTGCTGTTGCAACCCCGTGCTGTCCGGCACCCGTCTCGGCTATAATACGCTCTTTGCCCATCCTTCGTGCCAGAAGGATCTGTCCGATTGCATTGTTGATCTTATGTGCCCCGGTGTGACAGAGATCCTCTCTTTTAAGATATATTTTAGCCTTCCCGTAGTGTTCGGTGAGCCTATTGGCATAGGTTAATTCCGTAGGCCTGCCTACATACTCTTTGAGGAGTCTTCTATACTCATTGAGAAAGTCCTGATCCTTCCAGGCCGCTTCATATGCTTCTTCCAGTTCTTCCAGTGCCGGAATGAGGATCTCAGGTACAAATTTCCCTCCAAATTTACCAAAATAGCCGGTTTTAGTCGGCAGGTCGTAAGTCGCCATCAGTTTGTTGATTGATTTCTATTTCCTTAAGAAAATATTAGTTCAGTGATACAAAGAATACAGTTAAAGGCCTCTGTTCATTCCATATAAACAGGCCGGTTTAGATCTATATAGCACGCCTACAGTTCACCCATCTCCTGCTCGTCCCAGATCTCACGCATCTCTTCCATAAATGCTTCAACTTTATCAAAGTCCTTTACCCCGGGTTCTTGCTCCAAGCTGCTGGAAAGATCAACGGCGTAGGGTTTTATCTCCTTGCAGGCTTTGCGAATATTGTGCTCATTGATTCCCCCTGAGAGAAAAAAAGGCTTGCCGCCGCTTATATCCTTAACCAGCGACCAGTCGAAGGTTTCGCCTGTACCGCCCCACTGTTCTGCTATTTTGGTATCAAACATTAGATACTCTACGTGTGGCAAATAGGGTTCCAAAGAGGCTTTCAGCCCGGAAGCTGTGGCAGATGGATCAACATGAATTACCTTTATGACCGGCTTTTCTACCAGTGCCGTATATTCCGGCGATTCATTCCCGTGAAGCTGCACCAGGTCAATGCCGGTCTGCCGGCAAATCATGTTAACATCATCAAGCGGCTGGTTTACAAAAACCCCCACGCACTCGGGCCCTTCAATCCAGTTAATGATGGCACCTGCTTCAGCATGCTTGATGAATCTCGGGCTCTCCTCGTAAAAAATGAAACCCAGGTAATGGGCCAATGCCCCGGATGCAAAGCGTGCATCTTCCAGTGAAGTAAGGCCG
>DATFJD010000210.1:0-2460 GCA_035269475.1 Halalkalibaculum sp. | reverse complement strand
ATAGCAGGCTATCATATAGTTGGTTAATCAATGTATAATAAAACGATATTTTAACAAAGATACCGCCATTGTAACCGGAAATTATCAGGTACAACAGTGACGGGGGTGATGAAATATTACTGAGTCTCGTCCGGCCTATTTAGCATACTGCTTCCATATATTTGTATATTTAAACACATCGTAAAAACAGATATTTCTATGAATATTGAAAAATGGGGATCCTTTTCTCTTTCATCAGGTGAAGAAACGGACTTTTATATACTTGGAGATTTAAGGCTTTGGCTTAAACATAAGGATGAAGAAATCTGGATCGGTCACCGGTATGAAGAGCACGGTGACGGGGAGCGTAATACAGGTAATATCTCGGAAACTCCGCCGAAAGACCTGGAATGGGCACGATGGGCACCCAAAGAACCTACCGATTCCGTAAAGCTAATGCCCGTTTTTCCCGATTTGCCCCTGGTGATAAATTCTGAATTCCCGCTTCGTGTTAATCCCGGTGGGAGTATTCAGATATTTACGCGAATACCGGTATGGGTACGCATCAGCATTGGAAAAAAGGATACGGTTCTTACCGAACTGCCGACGGTAAAACTGTCTAGAACATGGTTCGGCACACCTATTGAGGGTGAGCTCTGCTACTGGGCTATCACCAAGGCACGCCGCTCGCTTAGCAACGTAGAAAGAAAACCCTATCTGGTCAGCTGTCCCATTCAAATTACTAACAAAACAGAAGTGGACCTGGACTTTGAGAAGTTCTGTTTTCGGGTGGAACGTCTGAAGGTATTCTTATACGCAGAAGAATTATGGTCAGATGAAACCCGCATAGTTTACCATGGAGAAGAGCAGCACAGTGATATCAGCATGAGCGGCCGCTTGCCCAAAGGGATGGAAAACGCCCGATTAATCAGTCCGCCCCGCAAACCGGTTCAGCGAAGCCTTGCTACCCGCACCTTCAAAAAAATATTTGACGAATCATTTCTTTTCGGCAAATAATTAAACGATAACTGATCAACAGCTGACAATATTATGGAAGCCTACTTTTCGGAGGAGTTTTTGCAACTTTCTTTTAAAATTATCCTGATTCTCGTAATCAGTATTCCTGTTCTTTTACTCTTAAGAAGGTGGGCCCGTAACTTTTTCACCAAAAAGTATGCCCCTCATTACGGCATGCTGGCCGGCAAGCTGGTATTTTACACCGGCCTGACTATTTTGGTTTTAACTATTATGGGTCAGCTGGGCCTCAGCCTTGCCCCGCTTTTGGGTGCGGCGGGAATTGTCGGTATTGCCCTGGGTTTTGCATCCCAGACCAGTGTTTCTAATATCATCAGCGGACTGTTCCTGATCGCCGAACAGCCTTTTAAGGTCGACGATATCATTACCGTTAATAACACTACGGGTGTGGTCATTTCCATCGATGTGCTATCCGCAAAACTCAGAACCTTCGACAACCAGTTTGTTCGCATCCCCAATGAAACGCTGATTAAAACCGAGGTTCGCAACCTCACCCGTTTTCCTATCCGGCGTTTCAACGCAAAAGTTTCAGTAGCTTATAAAGAGGATATTTCAAGAGTCAAAGAAATTCTTATGGATGTTGCCGATAAGAATGAGCACGCCTTAAGCGAGCCGACTCCTATTATACTGTTCGACGCTTTCGGTACTTCCTCTATTGATCTGCTTTTCCTGGTGTGGGCGCCGGTTGACGAATTTCTTAAGCTGCGAAACACGATACAGGAAGAGATCAAAGCTCGTTTCGACAAGGAGGGCATAGAAATACCTTTCCCGCACGTCTCCCTCTACAGCGGCGCGGCAACCAAGGCCATACCTATCGAAATTGCAGATACCAAGGGCGAAAATACAGACTTGAAAACAAGCCGCGAATAATAGTTTGAGTCACTGGCAGGTACCAACCGACGGCAACCCTAAGGCTATATAACGGCATCCTTTTATGCCCTCAATTTTACTTTGCACATTTCCGGGTAATAGCCTTTAACATGACAGGGAAATTAAAAGGGCAAGGCTTCCCCGCTGTTTTTTGTCAGTTCCCTATGCAGTTTACGAAGCCGTTCCGTCAATGGACCCATCCCACCGCTGCCGATCTTTCGCCCGTCGATTTCAATGGCCGGTGCCAGCTCACCCATGGTTCCGGTAGTAAAACACTCGTCAGCCGTGTACATTTCGGTCATGCTGAGCCGCTTCTCTGCAACAGGGATATTATTTGCCCGGCATAAATCGATCACCAGCTCCCGTGTAATACCCGGCAAACAGCTATCGGCAAAGGGCGTTAATACTTTGCCTCCATGAACAAAGAAGATGTTTGTGGCATTAACCTCGGAGACGTAGCCCTCAATGTCCATCATAACCGCGCCGTCCACTCCCGCTACATTGGCTTCAATCTTGGCCAGGATATTGTTAATCAGGTTGTTATGGTGAATTTTGGAATCGATACACTGTGGAGGA
>DATFJD010000209.1:0-4009 GCA_035269475.1 Halalkalibaculum sp. | reverse complement strand
GTTCTGCCCTTTGCAGGTAGGAGGATCCAACACCCTTGCGGGCAATCATATTTTCAAGTTCTTTTACTCTTTCTTCAAGCTCCTGTCTGGTTTTATCTTTAATACCCATAAAGCGTTCCTCTATTTTTAATTCTGTTTATTATTCTTAACAAATTCCGCGACGCTATCTATCCCTTGTTGATGAGGTATTTATAAATAAGTTATCAAGCCGGAAGGTATTACAGAATTCATCCGCGATCATGTGGCGGGCAGCGAATGCCTGTATTTTGCTTCAGCCTGTATTTTCTACTTATCCCTGAATAACTCCATAAATTTAATTTCATCTTCGTTAGTGCCTACCATCACTAACTCACATTGTTCTGATATAGTAACATCAGGATCAGGATTTACATTCTGAAGGTTGTCTTTTCGAATGGCAAGGACACTACACCCGGTTTTCTGCCTTATGTTAGATTCAATCAAGGTCTTTCCGGTAAGGGTGGGCGGCGCTTTGACCGTGAACACATTGAGCCCTTCCGCCACAATAAGAATATCGTTGCGTTCCAGTATATTAAAAATGGCATTCGCCCCCATGGTAGCATAGGAGAGCACAAAGTCGGCACCGGCACGGTGCAGGGTTGAGACATTGCGCTGCAGGGTCGACCGGCTGATAACCTGAATATTGGGCCGCAATTTTCGTGCATAGATGGTCAGATATATATTCATATCGTCGTCATGAGTCGTAACCAGAATGCAGGGCGCTTCCTTAATGCCCGCTTTTTCAAGTACACGAAAGTCTTCAGCAGATCCCAGGATGTACCGTTCATCGTCTTTCATGCGGTCGGGATTCTTGTCAATAATACGGTAGTTGAGCCCACGCTCGTCAAAGGCTTCTGCAATTCCGCGTCCGACACGGCCCGCTCCGACTATTATGACCGGACTGGAAGTTGCCCGGTAGATGGCCATAAATTCATCATAGGTTCTCAGCTGTTCGGTAGAACCGGCCATAATTAGTACGCTTTCATTCTTTATAGTTAGCTCGGGATGGGGCTTTGTAAATTTACCCCTTTCCCAAATACCGATCAGGTTAATGCCCATCTGCTCTCTTAAGCTGCTTTCTCTCAATGTTTTACCAACCAGCGGGGTCTGGTAGGCCATCGCTTCAGCAATAACAAGTTGATCAAACCGTCCGACTACATGCACGCGGCTATCCTGCCCGATTGTACGACGCGATAGGGCTCTGCCCATCATTTCTCCCATGCGTATCACATGATTGCATCCCGCCATCTTGAGCAGATCGATGGAATCGGCAGAGTCGGCCGTAGCAACAATGGTAACATCTTCATCGAGTTCACGCACGGTGTTGCTTATGTTGGAGTTCACCATGTCGGTACCGGCTGTCACCACCATGGAGGCTTGGGTAACCCTGAGTTTCTTGTAGGTTTCCGGATCATCCATTTCTCCGAAAACAACGTTGTAGCCTTCATCATGATATTCCAGTGCCTTGGCCAACTCCCGTTCCAGCAGCACATAGGTGTAGTTATACTGCTCCAGCTTTCTCATGAAAGACCTGGTAATGGGGTTGTAATGGGTGATAATGATATGATTGCGCATGCCTTTGGGGAGTTCACGCGGGGCCCGCGCCCTTGATTGCGCCTCCAGCCATGGGGCATAAAAGAATTGAATGAAGGTAAAGGGAAGCAGAATCAGCAGGGAGAGCATTCCCGACATCAGAACTATTACCGAAAAAGCGCGCCCGAGGTCGCTGGTAAAGGTTATGTCACCAAACCCGAGTGTAGACATCACCGTGAGGGTCCAGTAAAAACCGGTCATCCAGCTGTGGTACTGACCTTCATACTCCATGATATAGTGAAACAGAACCGAGTATATTATGATGACCAGGATAAGAATACCCATAAACCGGGCCAGTCGCTTCAGATTATACTTTGTGCCCCGGCTGGATATAATTTGCGTTAATTGTGAGGTAAAAAACTTCAAGGATATTTGCTATTTATTATTATTTGATCCAACAACCTGCTCCATATTAATTGAAGTTCTGACAACTTAAAAATTGAGTTATGAGAACGATCATCCCAAAGAACCATGCAACAATTATTTGTTGGCTGTATAATTGGCCCAATTAATTATTCTACTTGCCTAGAAGCTTTCGTTGGAATTTCTATTATAAGGACAACCATTTCGTTTGCGGCCGGAATTACAGCCAGAAAAATAAACCTTTTGTTGATTAAAAATATTTCAAATAGGCAGGTGCGAAAGTGAATTAACTCTACTGTCCGGGATATCATTTGCAGCTATCGTTGATCTTATTCAAGGGAGAAGTTTTCATCATCCTAGAGAAGAAATTAAATACGGCAACGGTTATGAGCTAATACACATGTTATTTATGAAGACCGGTACATTCACAAGTTACATTATATTAGAGACAGGTGATCAGTCTAGGTTCAATTAATAATGCGGGAGTCAGGTTCTTGTTATTGAAATCATGTTAATCTGACTATTTTACAAGTTCAATTTTTTAAAGAGAATCCATCGGAACAGGGATACCGGTGGGGAGCACTTATTTTTAACAGAGATACAAGAGGAAATGCTGAAGGAATTAGGAATCAACGTGGAAAATTTTTCAATATCCGGCTCATTATTAATTATGCTCATCAGTACGGCAGTATTAATTCTGACTATTATTATTCTTCGGGCCCTGATCGGGAGATATGTTCGAAAAAACGTTTCCTCTACGGACCTGCGACGCAAATGGCTGGTGCAGTCAAGAAACGGCTTATTGTTGCTGCTTTTGCTGGGTCTCATTTCCATCTGGGGAGAAGAGCTGCGAACGCTCGCACTCTCAGTTGTGGCAATTGCCGTTGCTTTTGTAGTTGCTACCAAAGAACTGATACTATGCGTTACAGGGTCGATTCTTAAGACCGGGGCGGGGTCCTTTAACCTTGGCGACCGGATTCAGGTCAAAGATTTCCGAGGCGATGTAATTGACCAAAATTTGCTTGCCACCACTATTCTTGAGGTTGGCCCCGGGAAGATTACCCACCAGCGAACAGGACGCATGACCGTTATTCCTAACGCGCTATTTGTTTCGGAGCCGGTGATTAACGAGAGCTATACCAACGACTATATTCTTCACGTTTTCACCATCCCTTTTAAGCGGGAAGATGACTGGCGCAGGGCACAGCAGGTGTTTCTGGAAGCTGCCAAACGCCATTGCAAGCCTTTCCTGGAAGATGTAAGGAAGCACATGAAGGAACTCAGCGACGAACGGGGGCTCGACGTCCCATCCGTAGATCCGAGAGTCACCATCCAGGTGCCCACTGCGGGAGAAATAGACCTGATCATTCGCATTCCCACCAAGTCTAAAGAACGAAGCTTTATCGAGCAGTCTATTCTTTCCGAGGTATTCAGCAAACATGATTTTAGCGCAACGAATATCCCGCCCTCTGAAAAGGAAGCTGACCAATAATCAAATTAATTTGAAGCCCGAAGCATGTTTTTAGCAGTAACACTACCTTTTTTGAATGAACTTGTGGCACTTTTCCTGGTCAGCGTTGGTATTGCCTATCTGTGCTACCGGGTTAAAATAGTGCCAATTGTCGGCTTTTTGATTGCGGGTGTTATCATAGGTCCCAATGCGCTGGCCCTGGTTCCGGACCAGGAGCTCGTTGATATATTGGCTGAAATTGGGGTCATCCTGCTGCTCTTTACCATCGGCATTGAGTTTAGTCTCGAAAAGCTGAACCGGATACGCAAGGCTATTGTGATCGGGGGTGGATTCCAGGTAATAGTAACCACCCTTACTGTAGTCGGTATCTTGGCGGCATTTGGGGTATCATTGAATACCTCTATTTATACCGGCTTTTTGGTCGCGCTTAGCAGTACCGCTATTGTTCTGGGATTATTCAGCCAGCGCAATGAAACCGATACGCCTACCGGACAGCTGTCACTGGCCGTATTGATTTTCCAGGATTTGTCCATTGTTGTGATGGTATTGCTGGTTCCCATTTTG
>DATFJD010000208.1:0-3533 GCA_035269475.1 Halalkalibaculum sp. | reverse complement strand
CCTAGGCCTTCCTTGTTCTTACCTTTCTTCTAAACTCTTTTTGATGAAATCCCGGGACCGGTTCCCGGGATTTACCACAAACCTGTAAAACCCCGGAACAGCAATGCTTATTTATGGGACGGGAATGATTTCTTACATTATTTTTGAAAACTATTAAATGGCAGTGCAAGAATGCTATGGAAGACGGCAGCCCCGAGAACAAAAATGCCAATAAAAAATCCACCAAAAGACTGGTGCGCATATTGGTGATTGTAGGGATCGGTATTCCGGTTCTGGTTGAGCTGCTCACGCTTTTTAATCTGGTCAATGTTCAGCTTTTTACGGATGAGAAAAAGCAGGCACCGCAGCCTGGAGAAATTGAGGAAGTTCAAAGCTATGTGCAGGGAGATACGCTGTTCACAGAATTTGCACAACCCATTATTATCCATTCAATGAAAATAAAGGTAAGCACCCGTCAGTGGCGCTATGAACTCAGAATGGTGCCTGCAGATACCGCATTACAGAAAGAAAATATAATAATGTTAGACAGTCTCAGCCTAGAAAGCGGCAAGGTATTGAATTCGGAACAGGCCCTGAGCCTGCAGGATAATGGGGATGGAAAGTCCGGTTATCATAAGGAGTGGGAACTTCCTTCCGGCGATATACCAAACATACTTTATGTGAGTTCCGTCCAGCCTTTTGGGCCTGATTCTACCGGTATTATCAAAAAGGAGGTAAGGCTTGGCAACATACCGATACGCTACGAGCAGGAATAAGGCATTTCGGTTAATGCATGGTACACTAGAGTTTCATTTCTCTTGAAGAGTTTGCCACTACCAGCAGACTGCTCGCAGCCATGGCGCCTGCGGCGAACAGGGGGTTGATAAGCCCGGCAACGGCCAGCGGTATAGTGATAATATTATAGAGAAAAGCCCACCCAAGGTTTTGCCGAATTCTCAGCCTGGTCTGCGTAATGGCATTCATGGTTTTTGGAATAAGATGGAGCCGGTCATTTGGAATTACGATTTGAGCTGAATCGGCAGCAAGGGCTGTTAAATCTCCAAAAGCGATGCCCAGATCCGCCTCGGCCAGGGCAGGAGCATCATTGCTGCCGTCACCTACCATAGCTATACGACCCAATTTCCGCAGCTCTTTTATGATATTCGATTTTGATTCGGGCCGGGCATCGGTAAACAAAAAGTCAGGCTGTAGATGGTACTGAATGGATTGAGATGCTTTTTTATGATCACCGGTGATAACGGCAACCTTTCGGCCTTCCTTTTGAAGACTTTTGATGATATCTGCAGCCTCCTTGCGCAGCCGGTCACCTACCGCAATGATACTTTGAATTTCTCCTTCCCATCCCACAGCAACCGGAATGGCTCCCTGCTCACGTAAATTCTTCACTTTGGCAGTTTGTTCCGCAGTACATTTCAACCGCATCTCAATCAGCCATTCGGGCTGTCCGACAAAGACAGTTAACCCATCAATGGTTCCGGTTACGCCATTTGAAAAGCTTTGGAAATGGTCTACTGCTGTACCCGTTTCCCCGGCCAATTTGGCAATGGGTTTGGCAACGGGGTGAGAAGCATACTGTTCAAGCAGTGCGGCATACCTGAGTGCGTTTTTGTCTTCACCTTCATCCAGCAGCTGCATGTGTCCGGTTGTGAGGGTACCGGTTTTGTCGAAGGCCAGTATGTCGGTATTTGAAGTTTCCTCAAATATGGCGGCGGTTTTAAAGATGATATTTTGGCGGAGGGCTTCCCGCGTACCTGACGCAATGGCCAGAGGTGTGGCCAGGCCCAGGGCGCAAGGGCAGGAGACAATCAGCACTGCCAGGGCGGACAGCAAAGCCGCAGTCGGCGTCAAACCGTTGACAATATAAAGGATGAAGGTTCCCACACCCAGCAGCAAAACACCGGGTACAAAATAGGACGCAATTCGGTCAGCCAGACGCTGTTTGCCGGAGCGTGAAGACTGAATATCCCACATCAATCGAAGCAGGTCGTCCATGGTGCTTTGAACACTCTCACCGGCGGTAATAGTGATTGCATTCTGATTGAGGATTGTGCCGCTTAGTACACGATCTCCCTCTTTCTTTAGAACTGGCATAGACTCTCCGGTCATTAAAGCCTCATTTACCACTCCTTTGCCCTGCACAATTTGCCCGTCAATGGGGATGCGTTCTCCGGCCTTAACCACTATGCGGTCTCCGGGCCGGATATCTGAAATCGCCACGCTTTCCAACTGCCCTTTTCGCTGGATGCGAGCTTCCCGGATATTATTTTCTGTAAGTCGTTTGAGAATATCCTGTTTGCCTGATTTAATTTTCTTTTCATAAAAATTACCGATGGAAACAACCAGGATTATAGCCATGGTTACATCAAAATAAACTTCGCCGGATCCGCTCAGAAAAATTCCTAAACTATATAGGTAGGCACTTAAGGCTGCAATAGTTATCAGGAGATCCATGTTCGGTTTAAATACACTTATGGAAACCCAGGCCCCGCGCAATATTGGCATACCGGTATAGAAGAGTATGAAGGAGGTCATTACAAAAATATTGGATATAAAAAAGTACTGTTCCGCAGCCGTGAGCGGAACCAGGCCGGTTCCTCCGATGTAGGACGGGTAAAGAAAAAGACTGTAAAGCAGTAGTCCGATAATGCCGAAGAAACCGCCGATGACCAGCCTCGCCACTTCATTAAGGTTCTCTTCATGGGAATCTTCTTCAATAGGGTATACCCTATAACCCATTTTACTAAGCAGGCCGGGAAGCTTTTCGCGACTTATCTTTTTGGGATCAAAATAAATTTTTACCAATTCCGAGGCATAGCTTGCTTCGCTTTTATAAACTCCCTCCACGCGCTCCGCCAGCAGTTCAATAAATGCTTCGCAGGTTGCACAATGCATTCCCGCTATTTTAAAAAAGGCCTCTTCACAGGTATCCGGTAGCTTGACTCCTTCGCTTTCCTGCTTGCGTTTTTCAATGGTGCGTTTACGCAGCTCTTCAGCCTGTTTCTCGTCGTCCATGTCCCGGAGAAGTGTATATACCTGCAGGCAGCCGGTGCAGCAGAAAGTTCCTTCGGTCTGCTCACCGGTAACCGGTGGATCGGGCGTATCAAGGCCACAAAGTGTACAATCATTCGAAGCCATAACTATCAGAGTGAGAATTGTATTTGCTACTCGCCTATATACTCACGGTAGAGGTCAAGCAGTTCATTTAATATCATAGCTGTGGCACCCCACAGCGGTACTTCATGTATATCCCAATAGGGTACTTCGTAAGAGTACTTCTGGAGATCCCAATTTTCAACGGTGAGGTTTTTCTTGGCTGCCAGCGATTTGACTTCTATGGTAAAGGCTTCTTCCACCTCCGCAGGATTCGGCTTCAGTTCAGGAATTCCCGGCATGTAGGCAACCACCGGTTTAACCAGATTGTTCGAATGGCTGACATACAAATCGCTCAACACTCCAAGTATCTCAATAGATTCGGGTTTCAGCCCAACCTCTTCTTCGGCTTCCCTGAGGGCGGTTTCAATATAAGACTCGTC
>DATFJD010000207.1:0-3792 GCA_035269475.1 Halalkalibaculum sp. | reverse complement strand
TAACAGTTAACATTAGTGAACTTATCAATAAATTCTTAAGCGATAACTTCATAATGGAATACTTTGCATTAGACTTAATTGAGATAAAATTAAACATTAATGAGTCTGGATTGTTTCATTGGAGCAAATACACTTTACATTTTTTATAGATTTTAAAAAGGTCACATGAGTGCTATTGTTCCATAGGGATGCAATGAATATCTCCGGGGGATAGATTGAGACCTTAATAAAGCTTCTGATTATAAGTGCGGCGTTTAGAAATAGTGATATACCAAAGTCTTTTTTTACAATACACACTTACTATAAATTTCTATTGAGATTCTATTTAAAGAATTGCGGCAAATAACCTTATTCCGGCAACATTATTAACCCGTGGTATTTCGTAATGCTGTAATTCGCTCATCCAGTGGGGGATGGGTCATAAACAGCTTTTTCCATCCCTGCGACTTGCCGCCGGTAATGCCAAAAGCTTTCATGGAGTCCGGCATCGGAGTCGGCTGCTGAGCATCAGTTTTAAGACGTTCCAGGGCATTAATCATGCCATTCCGGCTTCCCAGCCTGGCACCCTCTTCATCGGCACGAAACTCGCGTCTCCTCGAAAACCAGAATACAATCATGGAAGCGAGAATGGCCAGCACAATTTCAGCCAGTATGGTAGTTACAAAATAGCCTATGCCCAGTCCGCGCTCGTTTTTAAGAACCACTCTATCGACAACAAAACCGACAACTCGTGCCAGGAACATGACAAAGGTATTAACCACGCCCTGTATTAATGCCAGTGTTACCATATCGCCATTGGCCACGTGTCCGATTTCATGCCCCATTACCGATTCAATCTCATCCTGTTCAAAGCGCTGCAGCATACCTTCGCTAACTGCAACGAGTGCATTGTTCCGGTTCCATCCGGTAGCAAAGGCATTGGCTTGCTCGGCAGGGAAGATGCCGATTTCCGGCTTTCCTATTCCGGCTTCTTTGGCTTGGCGATGTACCGTCTGCACAAGCCACTCTTCGCTGCTGTTTTGAGGAGTATCGATCAACCGTACCTTCATCGACCATTTAGCTATCTTTTTGGAAAGCAGCAGCGAGATAAACGACCCGGCCATTCCGAAAACGAAGCAGAAGACCAAAAGAGCCTGAAGATTTAGTCCGGTACCTGCTTCATTCAGGTACGAACCGACACCGAGCAGACTCAGTGTAATACTGGCGATA
Source organism: Halalkalibaculum sp. (assembly GCA_035269475.1). GTDB lineage: Bacteria > Bacteroidota > Rhodothermia > Balneolales > Balneolaceae > Halalkalibaculum. Next base: position 2,583 of record DATFJD010000207.1, on the reverse strand, counting down.
ATAATAATGGCCAGGTTGGTGGCAAGAAATAATAATACTCGTTTCATAGTGTCTGTTTAGAAATATTGGTGCATAAACTATTGATAAAATAAATATAATAACGCGAATTCAATCAGGAAATTATTCTCCAAACCAGGATCTCGGCAATCTTGGTTGTCAAAAGATTTGCTGCATTAGATAATAGGAAGGATGACGATTCTGATATGCCGGTAACCGCTGTTTTAAAATCAGAAAGCGGTCCTCGATCGGTGTTTGAATCCGAGTGTATTGTCAGGCAGTCACTTTCGATACAACATCCTCCAATATCATATACAAACACGGAACAATCACGAGAATGATGGATGTTGCAAAGACGATACCGAAGCCGAGCGATATGGCCATGGGTATCAGGTGGTAGGCCTGCCGGGAGGTTTCAAGGATAATGGGAGTGAGCCCGCCAAAGGTTGTCAGTGTGGTAAGGATGATCGGCCTGAAACGACGCAGCCCGGCTTCATGGATAGCATCAAAGGCAGACTGTTCCGAACGTTTTTTATTTGCCAAATCAATCATAATAAGGGAGTCGTTAAGCACCACTCCTGACAAGGCAATAACTCCCATCAGGCTGACCAGGGAGAGATCATATCCCAGCAGTATATGACCGATTACAGCACCAACAATACCAAATGGAATTGCAAACATAACGATCAGTGGCTGTAGATAGCTGCGAAATGCAATGGCAAGGAGTGCAAATATAACCATCATGGCCAACGCAAAACCGCCCCATAGAGCCTGAGTAGATTCACGCATCTCGGCTTGGCTTCCCTCAAAACTCCAGGTTATACCAGGGAAGTCTGCCCGCAGCTGTGGCAGCACCTCGGTTTGAATGGATTCCAGCACCCTGGTTACCGCATTGGCCGGTTCCGCATCCATGCCAACAGAAACAACCCGCCGTCCATCGCGACGGTTAATAGTAGTGAAGGCTTCGCCCTCTTCTATACTCACCACGTCCAGCAGCGGTACATCCATACCCGTTGGCGTTTGAATGACCAAATCTTCGAGGTGATAAATATCCTTTCGCTGTTCTTCCGGTAGCTTGACGCGAACCTCTATCTCGTTGGTACCACGCAGCTGACGCATGGCCAGGGCACCATAAAAGGCGTTACGCACTTGCGAGCCCACATCCGCGGGCGTCAGCCCCAATTTGCGTCCTTCGGGCAACAGTTTAAAATCAAACTGTGTTTTGCCGCGATTGTAGTTGTCGTTGACATCACGAGTCGCTTCAAATGACTGAACCCGGTTAAAAAATGCCTGACTGGCTTCTTCCAACACCTCAATGTCTGAATGGCTGAGGTCTACAGTGATATCCTGCCGATAGCCCGCAGGGCCGCGTTCAGCTTCAAAAGTAATCTGGTCAACACCCTCAATATCGCCTATGTTGTCGCGCCACAGTTCAATCACGTCCTGTGCGGTCATGTCCCGCTCCCCGGGCGGTTTCATCACAATTTCTACATCTATGAAACTCTGCCCGCGTACATTGGTCTTTATACCATCTGCTACTTCAAACAACTTATGTTCTTCGAACATCACATAGGTATTATCGGTAATCTCTTTGGCGACTTTTGCGGCCTGATCGGGAGTGGTACCCACGGGCAGGGAAACCCCGGCCTCTATTTCATCCGCAGACACTTCCGGCATCATTACCATGCCCATATGATCGCTGTAACCGTAACCGCCAACTACAAGAAGCAGTGCTATCGCGGTACTGAGAGTGATATAGCGATTTCTAAGGCATAGGTCCAGGAAAGCACGATAGTAGGTGTCGATAAAACTGTTGAACCGCTCGGCGAAGTTCTGCTGCCAACGGTGTATGATTTTACCTAATTTGAACCTGCTCTCCTTTTTGGAACTATGCGCCAGGTGAGCTGGGAGAATGAAGAGGGCCTCTAAAAGGGAAACTGCCAGTACCACGATAACAACTGCGGGCAAAGGCCACCAGTATTTTCCGGTGGTACCCGGAATAAAGAGCAATGGCAGAAATGCGATGATATTGGTCAATATGGCAAAGGTCACCGGCTTGCCCATGTCTCGTGCGCCGGTGATGGCAGCCTCAATAAAGTTCATTCCTTTTTGCCGGTATTCATAGATATTCTCACCCACCACGATAGCGTCGTCAACTACTATACCCAGAACGACCAAAAAGCCGAACATCGATATCATGTTGATGCTGATATTGAGCATGGGCAAGAACAGGAGGCCGCCTACAAATGATATCGTCATGCCCATCATCACCCAGAAAGCCAAACGGTATTCCAGGAAGAGGGCCAGAATAAACAGAACGATCAGAATGGCTATGATTCCATTCTCGGTGAGAAGGGAGAGACGCTCGCTGTAATCTCTGGCAGAACTGCTGTCGATGCGATACTGAATTCCCGGCGGGAAATTCGGTTCGGCACTTTCAAGAATGCTTTTAACTTCCGCGGAAATATCAAGTGGTGACTGCTCGCCGATACGGTAGATTTGGAGGTCTACGGTCGGCTGACGATTAAATTGCCCGTGTAAACCGGTCTCTTCAAAGCCGTCTATAATCTCTGCCAGGTCTGCCAG
>DATFJD010000206.1:0-3854 GCA_035269475.1 Halalkalibaculum sp. | reverse complement strand
CTGTTTTTCCTTACTAACGTCACATTGGATGGGTATGGCGCCGATTTCATTGGCGGCGTGATTCAATTTATCCTTGGTACGGGCGGCAATGACCACTTTACCCCCGGCTTTTACGATTTGCCTGGCTGTTTCTTTACCGATGCCGGAACTGCCGCCGGTTACGATTGCTTTTGCATCCTTCAGATCCATAATAGTAAACCCCTTGTTAATTTAATTGATTGCCGGTTTCTTGTTTGTTCTCTATAGAATGTAAAATAAAAGTAGCTTTCAACGTTCAAATCAGTTCTGCTGATTTTTTTTGAATCAGTTCCCATGCTTCATCAACGTGGCGCTGTTCCACATTGGTGTTGCCTATCACCATGCGAAGAGTAAAGACGTCATTGAGCTTGGTGTGGGTTATAAAGAGTTCGCCGCTTTCATTAACCTTTTCTAAAAGCTTGCTGTTCAATTCATTAAGCTTCTTATCATCATCAATATATGAAGGATGAAACCGAAAGCATATCGTGTTTAGGGGCACCGGTGCCAGCAGTTCAAAACCCGGATCGTTCTCTATAGTTTCTTTTTGAGCTTGGGCCAGTTCAATATGTTTTTTGACTCTCTCCCTGAGACCCTCGATTCCAAAATTGCGAATGACAAACCATAATTTAAGTGCACGGAAACGGCGTCCCAAGGGAATACCCCAGTCCCTGTAATTTTTGACTCGCTTATCCTCGGGAGTCTTCAAGTACTCGGGGGTGATCTCAAAGGTTTTGACCAGCAGTGCTTCGTCCTGAACATAAAATGCCGAGCAGTCAAAATTGGTGAACATCCACTTGTGAGGGTTGAATACAAAGGAGTCTACCTGCTCAATGCCCTCAATCATCCAACGCATTTCAGGCAGCAGAAGGGCGGTACCGGCAAATGCGGCATCAACATGCAGAAAAACCTCATATCGGTTGCATATGTCGGCTATCTCCCGCAGAGGATCGATAGCCGTTGAGCCGGTAGTACCGATTGTTGCTATTACACAGGCAGGTTTGAATCCCTTTTCGAGGTCTCTTCTAATCGCTTTTTCAAGCCGGTCTGGCCGCATGGCAAATTCATCATCATATGCAATCTTACGCAAATTCTCTCTGCCGAAACCGGCAATTTTCACATCTTTTTCAATTGAGGAGTGCGTTTCGGAGGAGCAGTAAACGGTATAGTTGCTGCCGGAACTAAAACCATGTTCATTTATTCCGAAGTTGGACGTATTCTCACGCGCCATCAGCAAGGCTGTCAGGGTAGCTGTGGATGCGGTGTCTTGTATCACACCCGAAAAATTATCAGGAATTCCGATCATGGAACCCAGCCATCGCATCACTGCTTCCTCGAGCTCGGTGGCGGCCGGGGAGGTTACCCAGCTCATACACTGGGCGCCCAGGGTGGCAGTAAGCATTTCACCCAAAATGGAAGGATAGCTTTTATTGGCAGGGAAATAAGCCATAAATTTAGGGCTTTCCCAATGCGTCATTCCCGGCATGATGATCTTTTTAAAATCGTCAAAAATGGCTTCAAACGATTCCGCTTGCTCTGGGGCCCTTTTGGGTATCTGCTTGAGTATATCACCGGGTTTAACCTTGGGTTTTACAGGATAATCCTCCACATTGTCCATGTAGTCGGCCATCCAGTCTACCATTCTGTGGGCTTCTTTTCGGAATTGCTCGGAGTTCATTGCGTATGTTGCTTTTTGAATTGCCTAATCTATTTCAGTGCTTAATTTAGGTCTGCGCTTAACCGTATGCAAAAATGGTATTAATTACGACAGCATAATTTCAGATGTATATATCAACCCGGGAAGCAAAAAGAGAACAGGAAATACTGCGAGAAAAGATCAGCATTAGTCCTCTGGATAAAAAGGTGAAAACCGTGGCGGGTTCTGATATTTCTTATGATAAAGGTTCTAAGAAAGTGTATGCGGGAGTAGTTGTGCTTGGCTTACCCGGATTAGAGCAGCTGGCACGGGCTGCGGTAGTTACTAAAGTAGACTTTCCCTATATCCCGGGCCTGCTTGCCTATCGTGAGCTTCCGCCTTTGCAGGAAGCCTGGAAACAGCTCAAAATAGTGCCCGATGTACTGATTATGGACGGGCACGGAATCGCCCATCCCCGAAGGATGGGCATAGCCACTCATTTCGGCATTCTCGAGGATCAGCCGGCAATCGGCTGTGCCAAAAATAATCTAACCGGTAATTTTGAGGAACCTGAGCCTGAAAAGGGCAGCTACCGCTATGTCAGGGACAATGAAGAGCGCATAGGAATTGTATTGCGTAGCCGAACTAACGTGCAGCCTATATTTGTCTCACCGGGACATAAGGTATCCTTCAGGGATAGCCGGGAAATTGTCATGCAGTGCCTCACCAAGTACAAGCTCCCTGAAACGACACGGATGGCGCATGATTTGGTAAATCAATTGCGAAGGGGAGAAGCCGAACCGGGGTATATTGAGTTTTAAAGGGTGGATACTAAAGTGGTAGCGGTGGCAATAAATACCCACCCCAATTTCCGGCCTCGAAAACCTCGGCCTTAATTTCCCCTCCCGGGAGGGGACTTTCTCCCTTTCTAGATTTTATCTTCAAGGAAGATAAGTACCCCATTATGTCCCCAAAACAATGAGGTGACATTCATATTTGAAATTTTTACAGAAGAATTAATCCTGCACATTTAAGTCCCCTCTTGGGAGGGGCAGGTTTCTGATTCATCAGAAACCGGGGTGGGTAAGATGTGGCTCTAAATTTACATTCAAGACCGCCAAACCACTCTTACTACTCAAACCCCTTCAAGGCTGATTTCGCGGCATGATAGCCGCACATCCCGTGGACACCGCCACCGGGCGGGGTGGAGGATGAGCTGATATACATATTGGTTCCCGGTACATGATATGGATCTATTAGTCCGGCAGGTCGTGTAAACAGCTGGGTAATGTCTTGCCTGCCGCCATTGATATCTCCGCCAATATAGTTAGGATTGTAACTGTGCATGGCTTGGGTATTCATGGTATGCTTTCCGATAATGATATCCCTGAAGCCGGGGGCGAAGCGTTCAATCTGATTGAGTATCGGTTCTGTCATATTTTTGGTAGAGCCGGAGGGCACGTGGCAGTATGCCCAACAGGTGTGCTTTGCTTCCGGGGCCCGTGTATCGTCGAATAAACTCTGCTGCGCAACAAGAACATAGGGTTTTTCTGGATGTCGGCTATTCTCGAGGCACTGCTCGGAAGCCACAATCTCTTCAAAGCTTCCTCCGACATGTACGGTCCCGGCTTTCCTGCACTCCTTGTCACGCCAGGGAATAGGCTCATCCAAAGCCAGATCAATTTTGAATACACCGGCACCGTACTCGAAATTTTTTACTTTATCGGCATATCGTGACGGCACATAATCACCGGCAATTTCAAGCAGCTGTGCCGGGGTGGTATTAAAAAAGATAACTTTCGAAGTAGGTATCTCGGCCAGAGAAGATATGTGCCTGCCCGTCTCAATCTCCCCACCAAGGGTTTTAAGATATTCAACCATAGCCTGAGTGATGGCATGTGAACCTCCTTTCGGGAAGGGCCAATTTTCTACATGTCCTACCGCGCCCAGTACCAGGCCGATAGCTGAGGTCGATATCTTATCCAGCGGCAGTATGCTGTGGGCGGCAAGTCCCGCGAATAATGCTTTAGCTCTGGGAGTGTTGAAAACTGATCGGGCCAGGCCATCGGCTGATTGCAAAGCTTTTAACCCGAACTTTGCCATCAGCACCGGGTTTTCCGGGAAAAAGGACAAAGGCCCCAACAGTTGCGGGGCCAGCTTATCCCAGTTCTGCACCAGGGGCTCAAAAAGTTTTTGATAGGCT
>DATFJD010000205.1:0-3724 GCA_035269475.1 Halalkalibaculum sp. | reverse complement strand
AGTACAATGAATGAGTTCATTAAGAGTTTTAGCTTTCTTATGAATTATCTGTGTTACTTTTGGGCCGCCAAAAGTAACCAAAAGCTCCCGGCTGCAATTGCTTTCGGGCATGATTTACCCGTACGTGTACACAAAAACAATACTAACCTTGTTAGCGGTTTTTGTGATTTCTCACGTACTTTGGTAAAACCATGCTAATCCTTCACCAATTGATGCCGAAGTATTGAGCACCCATCCCAAAAATCCGCATAACCCCGTGCCAATCCAGGGCTAGATAAATTTCATCTATTGTGGCATTTGTCAGACCTCTTGCGGATCTATAGCTATATAGTCTGATAGTTACTTGTTACTTTTGAGTGGCCATCCGCCGGTGGGCGGACCAGCAAGCTGGAAACCAATGCCATAGGCATCCCTACGGGGAAAAGCCACCGTTTGACAGTGAACAGGGAACAGTGTGTCAGTGATCAGTGTGTCAGTGGACAGTGGACAGTGAGCAGGGTGTCATTTGACAGGTTACCACTAAGGCTTGAAGGGCACCTAAAATGTTAAAATCTGCGACAATTCGTTTCATCTGCGGCATCCGTGTTCTATAGGCGTTATCTTTATCTAAATTCAAAGGAATTAGGCTTTACCCATTTATTTATGAATCACTTACATAAACTCGTTTTTCTGTTATTCCTCACCCTGGCCCTTAGCTGTGGCAGGTATACCGCTAATGAATCACAAAACCTGCCAGGGTACCAAAGTGCGGTCGCCACACCCTCGTGGTATGATCCCGGTGCCATAGATACGCTCTCGGTCGTCACCTGGAACGTAGAGCATTTCGTCGACGGGTATGACAATCCCTACATCGACAACGGACGGGAAGATAACCCGCCCAAGGATATGTCCGAACGGCGTGTCCTGCTTGCCGAGGCTATCCGCAAGCTGGATGCCGATATCATCGTGTTCCAGGAGCTGGAAAGCGACAGCTACCTTCAGGCCTTTGCCGAAGAGTATTTCCCGGAAATGGGCTATGAGGTGTTTGCGGCCCTTGAAAGTCCCGACTGGTATATGAATGTGGTGATGATGAGCCGGGTGCCGATGGGCGTGTTCTACAGTTATGCTCATGTCAGCACGCCCATTTTGGGACAGACAAACGACGAGGGAGAACCGGCCTCACAGGCCTTCACCAACAACCGGATGTGGACGGCCGATATGCTGGTGAATGAACATTACTCACTGACCCTTACGGGATTGCATCTCAAAGCGGGAGGAGGCGAACGGAATCAGGCCTGGCGGCTCGGGCAGATTGCCTTGCTGCGGGATCACCTGGGCATGCTGATGCGGGAAAATGCCGGCCGCAATATGCTGGTGCTGGGAGACCTCAATACCACTCCCGGCAGTAAAGAGTTCAATGAGCTGCTGGGCGATGAACCCCCGCTTTTCATAGATCCGCTGGCCGGGACGGGTGCCTACTCACATCCATCCGATTCCCTATTCTGGAGAATCGATCACATGCTGCCCAACCGTCAGCTGCAAAAAGAGCTGGTACCCCAAAGCGTGGAGGTCATTGAACCGCTGAGCCGTGAACAGATGATACAAATCAGCGACCACCTCCCGATCATCGCACGATTTGTAACTGAAGAGCAGGAGTGATATCCGGAAGAAAATCTAGGATTATAACAGAGGCAGTCATGGTGAGCTCCGCCGAACCATCTCCCTTAAGCAAGCACCCGGCTTGACGAGGGTGCCTTTGCGAGTAGCGTAGTCCGTATCCATGAGACTCCTTTGTTCGTTTGGTGCACGCTTCTGGGAGACCCTTCGACTGACGCTCCCCGACTGAAACCATAAACCATCGGGACAGGCAGGGTGACAGCCTTTGTTGTTGTAGTGTTGCTTTTGGGTGACAGCTGTTGTTAAGGTATCGCTTCAGGATGATGATTTTTTGGTTTTATACTGCTTCAGGGCGACATTCACTGCCGGATTGGGTGTTGCCTTTGGGTTCAGCTATGGTTTATTACGTCAAAAAAAGGTGTAAGGAATAGCTGTTGGCCGGGTCATACCTTTATGGCTAAACATTATTTCGTGTATATGATGACCAATGCCCATCATACGGTACTTTATACCGGTATGACCGGCGATATTATTCGGCGAGGCTGGCAACATAAACAGCGGCAGAAAAAGAGCTTTACCAAAAGGTATAATGTTACGAAGATGGTATATGCAGAAGAATGCGCCACCGCGGATGATGCCATCGCCCGGGAAAAGCAGATCAAACGCTGGACCCGGAAAAAGAAGGATGCATTAATTAACAGGGTGAATCCGGAGTGGCGGGATTTGTATGATGACTCATTTAGGTAAATGGGCAATCGTAATCTCCTAAAGCGACTATAGAACAGAGGCAAAATCCCCGAGCACCGGCTGATGGAGGAACACCCTAGCGCGACACTTGAACAGAGGCAGTCATGGTGAGCGCAGTCGAACCATCTCCCTTAAGCGAGCACCCAGCCTAAAGAAGGTTTCCCTGTTGGGTTCGGTGCTTGCTTCCGGGAGACCCTTCGGCTCCGCTCAGGGTGACAGCCGTTGTTTTATAGATACCGTTTTTTGGGGCATAGCTCTACTCACGCCCGGGATGAATGCCGTTGTTGTTTTAATTATACTACTCCTAATTCGATTGATACCGGACTGCAAGATATACCTCAAATAATCCGCTTAATCCGTGCAAACCCGCGGCCCAAAAAATCAGCAAGATCCGGTCGATCATTATTACACTTTAATCAATGAATTACCCCGACCCAATGAACACATGGTTTGTATATATGATACGCTGCGCTAACGGCAGCCTTTATACGGGCAGTACGAATCATGTGATACGGCGATGGCATCAGCACCGCCGGGGCATGGGAGCCAAATACCTGCAAGCGAACGAGCCGGAAGAGGTGGTGTTTGTAGAAGAACATGCGGACCGATCAGAAGCCTGCAGGCGGGAGTACCGCATCAAACAGCTATCAAAGCAGGAAAAGGAGAGCCTGACTTACGAGGACGATACCTGAGTTTTGCCGCCCGTGGCGAGAGTCCGGTTTTTACCGGCAAACGAGATATCCAAACCCAATCCCCAAATCTCATATCTCATATCTCACAACTCATATCTCAAATCTCACAACTCATATCTCACAACCATTCTCCATGCCCACACCTCCATCCGCTATTTCCCCTAACTCATCCCGGCCACTACAGCTAAGTAGGGAATTTTATTACATCGATAGGCCCGGTTATTTGCTATTTATGAGCGGTTGCCGATTGCTGAACACGGCATCGGCAAAGTGTAGTTTATGAGCCGGAGCTTTAGATAAAACCGGCCGGTGACAATACCAATATCGATACTTATACCTATATCTATACCAATTCCAATACCATGAAACCCTCCACAGACTTAGAAGTCATTGCACGGTACGGCATTAAGGCCCCCTCAGGACACAACACCCAGCCCTGGAAGTTCTCTTTCGGGGAAAATAAAATCTTTGTCCACCCGGATTTCAGCCGAGCCCTGCCGGTGGTTGACAGTGACAACCATGCTCTCTACATAAGCCTGGGCTGTGCAGTCGAAAATATGGTTATCGCTGCCTCCAGGTACGGATACCGGGCCGGTGTGAGCTTGGAAGAGCCCGAAGGCGGCAAGCCGTTCATTGAAATTTCCCTGTCCGCAGACGAGGCCATACCGAAAGATGAGCTGGTTGCCTAT
>DATFJD010000204.1:0-3653 GCA_035269475.1 Halalkalibaculum sp. | reverse complement strand
TTTTTTACCAATCCGGAGAACTATCAGAATGGCGCACCGTCAAGAGAATCAAACCTTGTGCTGAACGTGCTGCTTGAAACATCAAGAATTGCACTTGAGGAAGATCTTCCCATTTATGTTGTTTTTACGATGCGGTCTGATTTTATCGGCCAATGCTCCGGCTTCAGAGGCCTGCCAGAGTATATCGGGTTTTCACAGTTTTTTGTCCCCCGGCTTAACCGGACGCAGCTGCAACAGGTAATTGAGGAGCCTGCTGTTCTGAGCGGTAATAAAATATCACGCAGACTTACGGAACGTCTCATTTTCGATCTTACCGAAGGCGTGGATCAGCTTCCTATTCTTCAGCATTCCCTGAATCAAATATGGCATGCCGCCGACAACGGACGGGAAGAGATGGACCTGATTCATTACGCGATGGTGGGAGGTATGCCGGCCGATGAATTGCCCCAGGTTCAGAAAGAAAAATTTCAGGAGTGGTTTGATAATCTTCCCAAAGAAATCAGGGACTGCTACCATGAACCGGGCCTGCAAAATGTGCTTGATACGCATACCAACAAGCTCTACTTAGAGGCTGCGGAGTATTACAAGCGTGAAACCGGCAAAGCCATACCGGTTAAAGATGTACATGCTGTGATCAAAACGGCCTTCACCTGTCTGACAAAAATTGACCAGAGCCGTGCCGTTCGCAACCGCATGACCCTTCAGGAAATAACCGATATACTGAACCGTCCGGGTATGGATACGGATCGGGTGGGAGCTGTTCTCAACATTTTCAGGGAACCGGGCAACACATTTATCCGTCCATTTATTACCGATGATTCGGAAGATAAGAAGCTTAAACCCGGTGATGTGCTGGACATCACACATGAGAGCCTGATCCGGAACTGGCAATACCTGGAGGAGTGGGCACTCGAAGAGTATGAAGATTATACGGTGTATCTGGATTTCGAAAAGCAGCTGAACCGTTGGGTAAACAGCGATAAATCAAACGGCTATTTGCTATCAATCGGGCCTCTTGTCTTTTTTGAGAGCTGGTATGAACGAGTGCAGCCCAACAAGTACTGGATTTCACGTTATCTGCCTGATGAGCTGGGGCGTAAAAAGAAACTTGAAAAAGCAGATCAAACCTTATCCAATATAAGGGAGTTTCTTCAACGAAGTGCGCGCCGGCATGCCATAACCCGCACATTTATGAAGTACGGTGCCAAAAAAGTCGGTGCGGTTCTCTCAGTGGTGCTGCTAATCGGGCTGGGGGCTTATGGTGCGTGGAATGCCTATCAGAAGCAGAACAGTTCCGTACTTGAGTTTATAAGGGAAGACACCATCGCACTTGCAAACCGTTCCAATCTTTCCCTTCAGGCTACCGTACCGTCTCTGGTTGAAATGATGATCATGGATGCCGTTACCATTCCGGAGATCCTGGATGGAATAAGTGAGACGAATCAGAAGATAAAAGTGGCCAACGGTATTGCTTCCAACCTGGTGCTTCAGGGCAGAAAGTATCCGGCAGACCTAATATTCTTCGCTCTCGAAACGGCAGACAGTCTGCTCTCAGGTTATGAACCCAACTTGCAGAGTACCGAAGAACTGACTCAGACACTCCAGCTTTTTTACGATTTTACAATCACAGCAGAAATGACGGATTATTATCTGCAGAGTGATCGGTCAAACGCGTTGGTTCAGTCGAATGCAGAGCGATCGGCAGTGTGGGCGCTGCATATTCTGTCGGAACAGCCGGAGGGCTTTTCAGATATACAGCATCTGCACCTGGCCATCGAAAACGGCCTGAATAACGGGATCTTTACTCAAGATGAGATCGGAGACATGCTTTCTGCGTTATCACCTTTTGAATCGGGTGATCGGAGCCAATGGGTAATCCAAAGCTATCCGCCCGACAGAATTCTGGTCCGTGGTGCTCAGCCAATCTATGGAAACCGTAATAACGGCCTCTACCAGCTTCTTGCATATCTCTATGCAGCTCATAATGAACCCGCTCTTGTTATGCAGAGTGTGGATTCCATTCTGGTAAATCAGGGCACCTTTTTCGAAAACGACTATAATACCCACAGTGAAAATGCTGTACATATAGCTCCGGTATTCTACACTTACGATCATTTGGAGGCTCTTGATGAGTTTGTTGAGGAGTATTCGTCAAGATTTAACTGGTCACCCGCAGATTTCTACAACCGTCTGGTTTCCAAAGCGTCTCTGGACTTATATCTGGCTGATCATTTTAATTACTATGCAGGATCACAGAGATATTATGGTAACCACTATCTGAAGTTTTCGTCAGATGAAATGCTCAGCTTCTTTTTCACAGAAATGAGGGCGTCCTTGTCCGAGTTTAGTAATTCTGATACCAGGAATTACCAACTGGCTCTTTCGTATAAAAATGAAGCGATACTGAAAGCATATCGGAATGATATACGGATGAACTTGGAGGCAAATTCTTCCCTGGCACCTCTTTTTGAAGAAGCCGTTGCTCACTATCGCCGCGTATCTGACAATTATCTGAACCAATCGATTGCTATACCTCTTACATCAAGCCTCGATGTAGCCTCGTTTCCCCGAAAACACCTTTTCCTCTACCCGGATATGAGGATGCCCTTTTACTTTGGCGAGCCCAGGGCCAGAACCTTCTCATTTAACACCGCAGCTTTTCCGGCCTACCTGATTGAAGCAGGCGTCTTTGAGGAAATGTACTCTCAGAGTGACACTCACCGCTATTTTGAAACCTGGATGCAGGATTATCATCCCTCCATGATATCCCGCGACTGGTTATTCAGGGAACCCATAGCTCCTGCCATTATGAAAAGTCTTGCCGATCACTTGGAGAGGCTTGATGCCGGTGAGAGCGCTGACCTGAATTTGCTCTATATTCATCTTGCTGATGATGCATTCAATCGAAATGAAGATGAACTTGGTATTTCTTCACTGAGAAAAATCAGGACAGACCGTTTATTAAACTCATTTCAGTACACCCTGCCATTTTTCATAAATACCTTCTCACTTGAAATGGTTGCCCACTCTGTAGCAAATGCCGCGCGTCTGGGCGAAATGGAACTTGCACACAGCATGGTGGATGTCTTTCAACAGGAGGTAAACCGATCATCAATTTACGGATATGCCAGCCAGCGTCTTTCACTTCAGTTTCAGGCAGAGGAGACCGCTATTCAGCTGATCGACTCCGCCCGTACGGAGATGCTGCGGCTTGATAATCCCTCCGTTTTTCAGCCCAACCGTCTGATTCTGGCATCGGCCATGATGTACCAGGATCCTGAGAACAATCGGGATGAAGCCTATCAGGTCATCAAAAATTCGTTTAATAAATTTAATGCCATGTTCAGCTTTGTTGAGTCACACGGTTTTGATGAAGAGTTTTACGAGGGAGTCAATCATATTCCCGATCTGGTATCCAGCACCGACAGGCTTGGCTTTTATTACGCCCTGTTGCACGGGTACAACATTGGCAGGGAGATCGAACCTGAATGGGAAACCTATTACAACAATCAGTTTGTCTTTATCAGAAGGTTTCTTCCTTATATAACGGAGGGTTCATAGATGTTTGATATGCAAGCCATATGCCCGTATACAGGCCTTCGGTCGTTTACCGAGGAGGAGAGCCTCTATTTCAAAGGCCGGGACCAGCAGAT
>DATFJD010000203.1:0-2207 GCA_035269475.1 Halalkalibaculum sp. | reverse complement strand
CCCTTCCGTCCGCGTACTACGGGTGCCAGGCAGTAGGCCTTGGTGCCTTCGGGCATATCCATGATGGTACTTACTACCTGGTCGGCGGTCTGCTTGGTCATTTCATTTCCTGTTTTCCAGGAATAGGGAATCCCAATGCGCGCGTAGAGCAGGCGCAAAAAATCATAAATTTCCGTCACCGTCCCTACCGTTGATCGCGGATTTCTATTGGTAGTTTTCTGATCAATGGATATTACGGGTGAAAGTCCGTCAATAAAATCGACCTCGGGGCGCTCCATCATACCCAGAAACTGGCGGGCATAAGCGGACAACGACTCGAGAAAACGGCGCTGACCCTCTGCATAGATGGTATCGAAAGCCAATGAAGATTTGCCTGAACCTGAGATCCCGGTCACTACAACCAGTTCTTCCCGGGGAATGTCGACGTCAATATTTTTTAAATTGTGCTCGCGGGCACCGCGGATGACTATGTTCTTTCGCAATGTGATGCTTTTTTGGATTCTGAATAAACTCTTTAATTTAACGAATTTTGAAGACTTTGTAAGGAATTCAAACCATGAAATGTGTTACCTTTAAAAATTCTCCCGAAGGGATGCCTTCGGCAAACTATCAAACTGATTAACACCTACAATCATTCATCTGCATGCAGCAACAGCAGCGCACCATTGACATTCAGGCGATCTACAAATACAGCTACCGGCAGTTTAAAAAATATGCCTCTTTTCTTATCGGGATTACGGTTACCTATTATGTGCTTGCGGTAGTACCCCGGATCTTTTTTTATTTCCAGACACCCGAAGAGCCCTCTACGCAGACACAACTCTCTTCATTGGTGCTGACCTTGGTTCAGCTTTATCTGGGACTTGGTTTTACCCGTGTGGTACTGCTGCTGCTGGATGACAAATTTGCCGAGGTATCGGATATGTTCAACGGCTTCCGGATGTTTATAAGTTATTTTGTTGCCAGCTTTCTTTACGGTATGGGTGTGCTGGCAGGCCTTTTCCTGCTGGTCATTCCCGGAATTTATGTTGCCATCCGGTTTCAATTCTATCCCTATTATATCATTGAGCATGGCGATTCGGGCATAATAGCCCTTCAGAAAAGCTTCTACGCAACAAAACACCTCACCCTTGATCTCTTTCTTTTCGGCATCACTGTAGTTGCCGCAAATGCCCTGGGAATGCTTGCTTTCGGAATAGGAATAATTTTCACCTACCCTATTACCACGATGGCAACGGCTATAATTTATAAAGGACTGCTGGAGGAAAAGCAGCATCTGCCGGGTGAGCGGTATCAGGTTTAATTTTTAATGTTGAAGGTTGAATGTTGAATGGTCTTATTGATAATATGTGGAGTAATACCCACCCCGTCCGCCGGACTGGCGGACACCCCTCCCGGGAGGGGACTTTTTCGAGCCCTTACCCGAGGCTTGGGTGAATATAAATTTCTTAGTTTCTTCCCAAATAGAGGAAAACCTAACTCTGTTAAAAATTCTACTAAGTTCTTAAATCAAGGCACTTATGTAAGTCCCCTCCGGGGAGGGTAAAACGGCACCGCACTCCGCCCCCTACCATCTCTACTCAAACATCAGCCAAGGTACCCTCTGAAACATTTTCTATCTTAACCTGTTAATAAAAACTTAATTAAACACAGGTGAGGCAGATATTATAAGCTTGTACGGATAATAATATAATCTGTGGCTATCTGTCAGATCTGTGCAACCAGCGTTCAATAAGAAAATGAGAACAACCACTTTATTCCTGCTCTTTGTAACTCTCTTCATGGCTTCCTGCAGCAGTTTGCTAAAAGAGGAGAAAGAGACTACGCCCCTATACCCTTACGTAGAAAACAACCGGGTCGGTTTTCTTGACGAACAGCTAAATAAAAAAATACCGCCGCAGTTTGCATTTCGCGCAAACAAAAACTGGCCCTACAGCTTTTCGGAAGGATTGGCAGCAATTTCCATTAATGGAAAAGCCGGATACATTTCACGAGACGGGAGCATTGCCATAGAGCCTGCTTTTGAGGAGGCTCACAATTTCTCGAACGGACTGGCCCTGGTTCGATCCGGCGGCCTTTACGGGTACATTAACAAAAGAGGAAAGTATGAGATAGAACCCCGGTTCGCGGATGCCGGCTCTTTCCACAGTGAACTCGCCCGGGTAAAAGAGCAAAGCGGCAGATGGGGCTTCATCGACAGCGATGGA
>DATFJD010000202.1:0-3794 GCA_035269475.1 Halalkalibaculum sp. | reverse complement strand
CTGGCAGATGAACTGAATACTTCCAGGGAAGTGGTTTCAAGGCTGCTTAAACAGATGGAAAAAAGGGGGATTTTGGCCTTGGGACGAAATAAAATTGAAATAAAGAGCCCTTTGTAACATAAATCACTGAACTAGTCAGGGAGGCTGGCTATTATAGTTGTGAAATTATCAATCTAAACAAATGAGTTCGATATGAAGAAGAATATGGGTAAAGCCGACCGAATAATCAGAAGCCTGCTGGCACTGCTGATGATTGCTCTCTACTATTTTGAAGTTGTTTCCGGGACATTAGGCATTGTACTTATTGTTGTTTCAGCAATTTTCTTGCTGACTAGCTTTGTAAGTTTTTGCCCGCTTTACGCGCCTTTTGGGCTTAGTACCTGTAAGCCGGGCACCGAGTCGGCTTAGACTGAACCGGGTGTGTTTGATTAATTTGCTATACACTTTGCTTCCGCAGCAGTAGAGGGTGCTGAAAACAGCAATGTACCGCAGGAAATTTAGATGCAGAAAAGAATAATGCCCGCAAATGGCAGGATGCATATTATAAGCTGCTCCGAGTACCTTGGTATTTCTTTGCGAGCCTTCGTGTTACAGCCTAAGCGTGCTACATACTATTCACCGGCATCAAAGGAAATGTTGAAACGGGCTCCTTTTCCGGAGCTTACTTTCAGCTCGCCATTAAGCTGCTGAACAAGGGTACGAATCAGCGTGGTACCCAGGGAAGTAGGCCGGTCGATTTCAAAGTCAGGCGGAAGTCCTTTTCCGTTATCTTTGACCTCTAGGGCAATACGTCCATTTTTCTTCTTCAGGGAAATGCTTATCACCGGATTTTCGGTGTCATTGAAAGCATGCTTATAGGAGTTGGTAATTAACTCATTAAGAATCAGTCCGCATGGAATGGCCTGGCTGACATCCAATGCTACAGCCTCAACCTGTTTTTCAATCCTTATTTCACGACCCTCGGTATTGAAGGTATTGGCAATAAAGCGGAACAATTCATCGATATAGGTGCCAAAGGCAATATTCGAAAAGGAGTCAGACTGGTACAGCTTTTCGTGAACCATGGCTATGGATTGAATTCTTGACTGGCTTTCCCTGAGCTCATTAACAATATCGCCTTCCGCATTAAAGGTCTGCATTTCAAGCAGGCCTGATATAATGGCCAGGTTATTCTTCACGCGGTGATGAATTTCTGCCAGCAGTGTCTCTTTCTCCTTAAGCGAGGCTTTAATAGTCTGCTCATTCTTTTTTTGTTCGGAGATATCACGCACATAAGCAATGATTCTCTTCTCCTCTCCATGGCTATACATCTTGGTATTGATCTCGGTAGTGAACCGGCTGCCGTCTTTCTTTTGATAGACACGTTCCCAGGCTTCTGAACCGGTCGTCATATTTTCGGAAATGATATCTGGCTGGGAACCTTTGAACTCTTCCGGAGTCAGTGCACGGGTGTTTAACCCGATCATCTCATCGCGCGAATAGCCGAACATTTCACAAGCCCGGATGTTGCAGTCTGTGATTGTGCCGTCTTTCCTGATTTCAAAGATGGCGTCAAATGAGAGCTCGGTGTAGGCCCGGTGCCGGTGTTCACTCTCTTCAAGCACCATCTCAGTTTTCTTGCGTTCGGTGATGTCGCGATTGATGCCAACCCAGTATTCATAACCCTCATCATCCGATGGAAATGGAGACATATCCAGCTCCACCCAATAAGGCGTCCCGTCTTTCTTATAATTCAGAAATTCCGTCCGGAACGGTTCGTGATTTAAAACCTTGGCCTCAATAAACTCAAGGACTTCGGAAGAGGTATCCGGCCCATGTAAAAAAGTCGGACTTTTCCCAACGATTTCGTTGGACTTGTAGCCGGTAAATTTTTCAAAAGATTTGTTAACAAACGCGATACTTGAATTGAGCGGCTTCTCGTATTGCACCTTGGTTATGATAACCATGTCATTGATGTTGGCCACCGCCATTTGAAGCAGTTGAAGCTTCTCTTTCTGCCGGCTTAGTTTATTCTCGGCTTTATTGCGATAACGGATCTGTTTTTTGAGGTTACGATTAGCGGTCGTCAGGTCACGCGTACGTTCTGCTATCCGGCGCTCCAGCGTTTCATTAAGACAGTTCAGCTCCTCCTCAGCTTTCTTACGACTGGTTATGTTGATTGATGAACCGACAATCGACTCCGGCTCTCCTGCCTTATTACGAATCATTTTAACCTCATCCCGCAGCCAGATATATTCGTTGTTCTTATGAAGGAATCGAAATTCGGCAACGAAAGAGTTGGTTTCATGGAGTTCTTCAAATGATCGTACGATATGATCATGATCATCCCGATGAAGGCGGTCCATCCAAAGTGAATCTTTTTGGTAGAACTCTTCGGGTGTAAAGCCTAAGATATCCTTCACGTTATCGCTTATAAAAAGGAGAGGGAATTTTTCTTCCACACTACAGTGGTAAAAAATAATTCCGCTGGTTGCAAGCAGCTCTTTAAAAGGGTAAGAGAAGCCGGACATTTTATTTTGCTATTCTGAGGTAAAAAGGATTAAAATTTCTGTAGATGACGTAATAACAATTTGGCAATGTATGGAAAGTAAGCTAAGTAACTTAAATGCAAAGGGTTATACAAACGGCACAATATACGTTATTAAGCGGTTTAAATTACAGACAGATTTGAAAAATTTATGCCACAGCCGCTTTGTCCAAAACGTGAAATCCAATATGGCAAAACAATCAATTTTGAAATATACTGATTTTAGCTCGTTGATTTCTGCTGTGTATATCGCAACATTGCGCTGATTAGCGAGCTGTTAACAGAATATTATCTGCATGACTCAGCGGGTCTCTGTAAGAGGAACAAAGGGGATGGGGTTTAAATATCTTAAACAATCCACCTTTATCTTCGAAAAACAACTGATTTTTTCAATTATAAAAATATTTTGGACACTAATGATGCCACAGTTTAAATTCGCCAGCTTTATCATAAATTAAATAAAGATGAGTACCAGACGAATTAACCTTTGTTCGGGTCCGCGAAATATTTCAACGGCCCTAATGTATGCCTTTGCCCAGCGTGATGACACAAAGGTTATCGATGAGCCGTTTTATGCCTTTTACCTCAGGGAAACGGGTAAAGAGCATCCCGGCCGGGAGGAAGTGCTGAAGGCGCAAAGTGATGATCCCAGGAAGGTATTCGAGAATTTGCTTTCCGATGAATATAACAAGCCGGTATTATTCATAAAAAACATGGCTCATCACATGGGCCTGCTGGATAAAACCTTCTTTGATGGCTTTACCCATATTTTTCTGATTCGCGACCCGGAAGAGATGCTTACTTCGTTTATCAAAACCATACCTGATCCAAGCCTAAGGGACACAGCGTATAAAGAGCAATATGAAATTTTTCGGTATGTAGTTCGCGAACCGGGCCATGAGCCCATAGTGATTGACTCCAGGGAACTTCTTTTGAATCCTGAAAGGGTCCTTGCAGAAACCTGCCGAAAAGCCGGAATCGATTTCGATCCTGCCATGCTTACATGGAAAAAGGGGCCGATTCCCGAGGATGGGATTTGGGCAAAGTACTGGTATGAAAATGTACACCAATCAACCGGATTTAAAGCATATGAGCCCAAAAACGAAGAGGTGCCGGAGCACCTGAATCCACTGCTGGAGAAATGTTCTGAGTATTATAATGAGCTTTATTCTCATGCTATTAAAGCAGGAGATGGCTAGATATTGCATCCTGCAACTCTAGTCTACGAAGCTTTAGCGTAGCAGACCTGCATCCTGTAACTTACAGT
>DATFJD010000201.1:0-10900 GCA_035269475.1 Halalkalibaculum sp. | reverse complement strand
CTCATCAACCAGAACCTGGTAGAGACCTTTGACAGGCTCGAGGCCGAGAAAAAAGGGGAATGGGTTTCATCCTTCCTTGGAGTTCCTATTCTTTCCGGAAAAGAGGCCATTGGTGTTATCAGCATTCAAAGTACCGAAGAGGAAAACCGCTTTAATGAAAATGACCAGCGCCTGCTCAGTACCATAGCTGCCAACGTGGGCATTGCCATGCAAAATGCGGAAGCCTACGAAAAGCTTCGCGATGCCATGGTGGAGCTGAAATCCACCCAGGAACAACTGGTGCAGCAAGAGAAACTGGCCTCTCTGGGACAGCTGACGGCAGGTATAGCCCATGAGATCAAGAACCCGCTGAATTTTGTAAATAACTTTTCAGACCTCTCTATTGAACTTATGCAGGAAGCCATGGATGAGGTCGATATCATCAACAATAGGCTGTCGGGGAACTCGGGCATCGAGGAACCGCTGCAAAATCTTATCGGTCTGCTGACTGATGTGAAATCTAATCTTGGCAAGATCCATGAACACGGTTCCAGAACGGACGGAATTGTCAAAAGCATGCTGCAGCACAGCCGCGGAGGTTCCGGTAAAATGGAGCCGACTGATCTAAACGCCCTGGTCAATGAGTTTACCAACCTGGCCTATCATGGGATGCGTGCCGGCCAGCATCCTATTAATGTAGACGTCAACCTCCAACTGGAAGAAGTTGGGGAAATTAAATTAATCCGGGAAGATTTTAGCAGGGTACTGTTAAACTTAATAAACAACGCCTTTGATGCGATGAGGGAAAAGATGACCGGGGACGGACGACCGAAGACCGGTAAGAAACTTCAGAATTCAGGAGAATATCAGCCGAAACTTGTGGTTAGAACTCGACAATCTGATACCGATATAGTTATCGAAATCGAAGATAACGGTCCAGGCATTTCTGAGGAGTTGAAAGATAAGATATTGCAGCCATTCTTCACCACGAAAAAAGGTACGGAAGGCACCGGCCTGGGCCTTTCCATTACCCATGACATAATCGAAGCACATGGAGGAACACTTAATTTTTCCAGCGATGCCGAGGGTACCCGGTTCTTCATAACACTAAATGGCAATCGATGAGTAAAAGCACTTTAAATACTACCAATCCGGCCGATATTTTACGAAGGCTGGAACAGCGGGAAGCCGAACTGACGGTCATCAACAGCGTGCAGGAAGGTTTGGCCAATAATATGGAGATGCAGCAGATCTATGAACGTGTAGGTGAAAAAATACGAAAAGTATTTGACGCTCAAGCTATCACCATTGCAACTTTTGACTCTACCGGCAACCGGGAAGAATTTCAATACGGATATGAGGATGGAAAGCGAATTTACCCCGATGCGCGATCCCTCGATACGCTCAGAAGACAAATACTTCACAGTAAAAAACGAATCCTTATTAATGAGAATTTCTCCCAGGAAATTGAAAAAATAACGGGAGATAAAGCAATAGCCGTTCCCCAGACCGAGCTTCCTAAATCGGCCCTCTATGTACCTATGGTTATGGAAAGGGAGGTCGCCGGTTATATAAGCCTGCAAAACCTTGATCGTGAACATGCCTTCAGTGATTCGGATGTGCGACTGCTCAGTGCCATCTCCAACAGTTTAAGTGTGGCCCTTCAGAATGCTGAACTTTTCAGTGAGACCGAACAGCGCAATGCTGAGCTGGCCGTCATCAACAGCGTACAGGAAGGACTGGTTGCCGAAATGGATATGCAGGGCATTTACGAGCTGGTCGGTGAGCGAATCAGGGATCTATTTGACTCACAGGTTACAGTGATCGCCACCTTTGACCTGGACAATGAATTAGAAGAGTTTAAATATGTATTTGAAGATGGCAGCCGTTTCTATCCCGATCCCAGAAAATACGACGCCGTTAGAAAGAGTCTTATACAAACTCAGGAGCTCATACATATCAACGAAGACTCCATCAATGCCATTAATGAGATCGGCGGATCGGTAAAAGCCCTTCCGGGTACGGTATTCCCAAAATCGATGGTCTATGTACCACTGGTGCTGGGAGGTAACGTAAAGGGATACGTGAGCCTGCAAAACCTGGACCGTGAATTTGCCTTCAGCGACTCGGATGTACGCCTGCTGAATACCCTGGCCAACAGCATGACTGTAGCACTGGAAAATGCCCGGCTGTTCAGCGAAACCGAACAGCGTAATGCCGAGCTGGCCATTATCAACAGCGTACAGGAAGGACTGGTGCGCGAGATGGATATGCAGGGTATCTATAATCTCGTGGGAGATCGAATCCGTGAATTATTTGAAGCCCAGGTCACGGTAATTCGCACCTTTGATTTCGAAAATGAACTGGAAATATTTGAATACGCCGTTGAAAAAGAGAAGAGATTTGAAGTGGACCCCCGAAGGATCAACTGGGCCAACCGGCAGGTGATCAACTCGAAAGGTCACTTGTTGATCACAGACAACTATCTGGAAACGGCCCGACGGTACGGCAGCGAGGGATACAGTAAGGGTCTTCCTCCAAAATCGGCCGTTTTTGTACCTATGATGGTCGGTGATGAAGTGATCGGCTCGGTAAGCCTGCAGAATGTAGACCGGGAATATGCCTATAGCAAATCCGACGTTCGCCTGCTGACGACCATGGTAAACAGTATGAGCGTTGCCCTGCAGAACGCACGCCTTTTCAGTGAAACCGAGCAACGCAATGCCGAACTGGCCGTGATCAATAGCGTGCAAGGCGGGCTGGTAGCCGAAATGGATATGCAGAGCATTTATGACCTGGTCGGTGACCGCATTCGAAATCTATTCGACGCTCAGGTAACCGGTATCGTAACCTTCGACCTGGAACAAAAGATTGAAGACTTTAAGTATCTCTTTGAAGACGGAGGACGCTACTATCCCAATCCCCGGCCCTATGATAAAGTGCGCGAGCAGATTATAGAAACAAAGGAAGTCTTGCTGATTAATGAGAACGCCGGAAAGGTTATGTCAGAAATAAACGGGAAACCCTTTAAGGCGGTCAAGGGTACCCAATTAGCTAAATCGGTTCTTTACGTGCCCATGTTAGTCGGCAAATCGGTGCGGGGCTACGTGACCCTGCAAAACCTGGATCGTGAAAATGCATTCACCGAATCGGATGTACGCCTGCTTACTACCCTGGTCAACAGCATGAGTGTAGCCCTGGAAAATGCCCGGCTATTCAACAAGACCAGCCGGCTGCTGGAAGAGGCCGACCAGCGCGCCACCGAAATGGATACCGTAAATAGAATCAGTAAGGCCCTGGTATCACAGCTTGAATCCGATGCCCTGATTGAGTTGGTGGGCCGGCTCATGCAGGAAACCTTCAAAGCCGACGTAGTCTATCTGGCCCTATATGACCGTGAAACCAATATGATTCACTTTCCTTATGAGTACGGGGACAAAAATGAATCCAGGCCTTTCGGAAGTGGATTTACCGAGAAGATCATTACCAGTAGGGAGCCTATGCTCATCAACCGCGACCTGGAAGAATTTCGTGACCAGATAAAGGCAAAACAGATTGGGGTTATTACTTCCTCTTATCTCGGAGTACCCATACAAATTGGTAACGAGGCGATCGGCGTAATCAGCATCCAGAGCACCCAGGAGGAGAACCGTTTTGATGATAATGACCAGCGACTGTTGAGCACCATAGCAGCCAACGTCGGTATAGCCATGGAAAATGCCGAAGCCTATGAACAGCTCCGCAATGCCATGACAGAGCTGAAATCGACCCAGGAACAACTGGTACAGCAGGAAAAACTGGCCTCGCTGGGACAGCTTACCGCCGGTATCGCCCACGAAATAAAGAACCCGCTCAATTTTGTAAATAATTTTTCAGATCTCTCTTTCGAACTTGCAGAAGAGGTTGAGGAACTTATGACTAAAGTGGAATCGGCTGAGCTTCGTGAGGAAATGAGCATGTTGATCAGTGATATAAAGTCAAATCTCAAAAAAATCCATGAACACGGTACACGCACAGACGGTATTGTAAAGAGCATGCTGCAGCACAGCCGCGGCGGTTCCGGGAAGATGGAGCCCACCGATTTAAATGCGCTCATCAAAGAGTTTGCCAACCTGGCCTTCCATGGCATGCGTGCCGGCAAAAACCCGATCAACGTTGATATAAAATTCAACCTCGATGAATCGGTTGGTGAGATACTGCTCATCCGGGAAGACTTCAGCCGGGTGCTGCTCAATCTAATCAATAATGCTTTTGACGCGATGAGGGAAAAGATGACCGGTGACGGGCGACCGACGACCGTTAAGAAAAATCAGACTCCAGAGGTGTATCTGCCAAAATTAACGATTT
Source organism: Halalkalibaculum sp. (assembly GCA_035269475.1). Lineage (GTDB taxonomy): Bacteria > Bacteroidota > Rhodothermia > Balneolales > Balneolaceae > Halalkalibaculum. The sequence continues at coordinate 6,574 of DATFJD010000201.1, read as the reverse complement.
GTACTAAAGCTGAGAATGGGGATGTAGTTGTGGAAGTCGGGGACAACGGTCTCGGGATACCTGATAGCATCAGGGAAAAGATTCTTCAGCCATTTTTCACCACCAAGAAAGGCACCGAAGGAACCGGGCTCGGACTTTCCATTACCCGGGATATTATCGAGGCGCACGGCGGAACCATAGATTTCAATAGTTCAGAAGAAGGCACTCGTTTTTTAGTAACACTCAATAGCAATAACCATCGATGAAGACAACCAACAGACAACACGATACCCTGCGGGAATTGACCAACATGCTCGAACAGCGCGATGCCGAGCTAACCATCATCAGCAATGTGCAGGAAGGGCTTGCGGAAAATATGGAGCTGCAGGAAATCTATGAGATGGTGGGGGAACAGATTCGTGAGCTTTTTGACGCCCAGGTGGCCGCTATTGCGACTTTTGATCATGAATATAAGACCGAAACCTTCATGTATCTCTTTGAAAACGGAGGGCGGGTATATCCCGATCCACGTCCCATAGATAAAATACGGCAGCGTTTGATCGACACCCGGGAGTTAATTCATTTTGCCGAAAACGCGGAAGAGGCATATACCGAAATTACGGGTGAAGAGGCTAAAGCAGTACCCGGAACAGTTTTTCCAAAATCAGTGGTGGTTGTTCCACTCATACTCGGTGAAACCGTTCGCGGTTATGTCAGCCTGCAAAACCTCGATCGCGAGCATGCCTTCAGCGATGATGACATCCGGCTTTTAAGTACCCTGGCCAACAGCATGAGCGTAGCCCTGGAGAATGCCCGCTTGTTTAACGAAACCGAGCAGCGCAATGCCGAACTGGCCGTGATCAACAGTGTGCAGCAGGGTTTGGTGGCCGAAATGGATATGCAGGGTATCTACGACCTGGTAGGTGATCGACTTCGAGAACTCTTTGATGCGCAGGTTACCGGCATCTATACCTTCGATCAAGACGCCGGATTGGAGCATTTTCAATACCTGTTTGAAGACGGAGAACGACTTTATCCGGAATCACGCCCCCTTAATGAGATCCGAAAATGGATCATCAACAACGCCAGCCTGCTGCAAGTCAATGAAAACGCCGACGACAAAATTTACGAAATAACCAAGGAAAGGCACGAACCCGTACCCGGTACTCGTCTGCCGAAATCACTGATTTTTGTGCCTCTCACCGTTGGAGATGAAGTGCGGGGATGCGTGAGCCTGCAGAACCTGGATCGGGAGCATGCCTTCAGTGATTCAGACGTCCGCCTGCTGAGCACCCTGGCCAACAGCATGAGCGTGGCCCTGGAAAATGCACGCCTGTTCAACGAAACCGAACAGCGTAATGCCGAGCTGGCCGTCATCAACAGTGTACAGCAGGGTTTGGTGGCCGAAATGGACATGGAAGGCATTTATGAGCTGGTGGGCGAGCGCATTCGCGAGCTCTTTGATGCACAGGTAGCCGTAATTTCTACCTTTGACCAGGAAAATCATAAAGAAGAATTTCAATACGGCTTCGAAGATGGAGAACGCATTTTTCCGGAACCGCGCACCATTGACAAACTGCGTCAGCGGCTGATTGATACCCAAAGCCTGATCTGCATCAACGAAGATGCCGATGAAGTTTGGAAAACCATAACCGGTGAAGAGCCGACGGTAGTACCCGGTACTAAACTAACCAAATCGGCCCTTTATGTACCGATGGTGGTGGGTAATTATGTTCGCGGGTACGTGAGTCTGCAAAATCTCGACCGCGAGCACGCCTTTAGCGATTCGGATATTCGACTCCTCAGCACCCTGACCAATAGTATGAGCGTAGCCCTGGAGAATGCCCGTCTGTTCAACGAAACCGAACAGCGCAATGCCGAACTGGCCGTGATCAACAGCGTACAGCAGGGGCTGGTAGCCGAGATGGACATGCAGGGTATTTATGACTTGGTAGGAGACCGCATCCGCGAGCTCTTTGACGCCCAGGTGGCTGCTATTGCAACTTTTGACCATGAATATCAAACAGAAGCTTTCCGCTATCTCTTCGAAAATGGGGGGAGATTATATCCTAAACCGAGAAAATATGACAAAATCCGTCAGCGGCTGATCAAGACGAACAACATGATCAATATTCAGGAAAACGCCGGAGAAGCCTACACAACTATTACGGGAGCCCCTCCCACTGCCGTACCCGGAACGGGATTCCCAAAGTCGATGGTCTTTGTACCACTGAGTATTGGCGATATGGTACGGGGATATGTCAGCCTGCAAAACCTTGACCGCGAACACGCCTTCAGTGAATCGGACGTACGCCTGCTCAGAACCCTGGCCAACAGCATGAGTGTAGCCCTGGAGAATGCCCGCCTGTTCAACGAAACCGAGCAGCGCAACGCCGAACTGGCTGTCATCAACAGCGTACAGGAAGGCCTGGTGGCTGAGATGGACATGCAAGGCATTTACGACCTGGTTGGCGAGCGGATCAGAAATCTGTTTGATGCCCAAGTGACGGGTATCATCACCTTTAATCATACCAACAAGACTGAAAACTTCAAGTATCTATTTGAGGATGGAGATCGCCTTTACCCGCGTAATCGTCCGTATGACAAAGTACGAGAAAAAATAATTAATGATCGTACTACCCTCCTCCTTAATGAAAATGCCGCAGCTGAGCTTTCAAAAATACTGGGACAGCCGCATAAACCGGTACCCGGTACCCGAGCGGCCAAATCGGCTTTGTATGTCCCCTTGCTGGTCGGCGATTCCGTGCGCGGCTATGTAACACTTCAGAATCTGGATCGGGAGCATGCTTTCAGTGATTCGGATGTTCGCCTGCTTAATACCCTGGTGAATAGTATGAGCGTGGCCCTTGAAAACGCCCGCCTATTTAATGAAACCACGCGCCTGCTGGCCGAAACCGAACAGCGCAATGCCGAACTGGCCGTCATCAACAGCGTGCAGGAAGGCCTGGTGCGAGAAATGGAGATGGAAGCCATTTATAGCCTGGTAGGTGATCGCATCTGTAACGTACTCAATACACAAACTTTGGTCATACGTACTTTCGACCATGATAATGGTATTGAACACTGGGATTATGTCATTGAAAATGGAGAGAGGCTATATAACGACCCTCGGCCATTCATCTGGGCCAACAAATACCTTATAGAAAAGAAAGAACACCTGTTGATCAACGAAGATTATATAGAAACTGCCCGGAGTTTTGGCGATACAGAGCAGGGAGTCAGTAAGGGTCTGCCTCCTAAATCAGCTATTTTTGTACCGATGATTGTAGGCGATGAGGTAATAGGTTCGGTGAGTCTTCAAAATGTAGAGCAGGAAGATGCCTTCGACGAGTCGGATGTTCGCCTGCTTACCACGCTAACCAATAGTATGAGCGTAGCCCTTGAAAACGCCAGGCTCTTCAATGAAACAAACCGGCTGCTGGCCGAGACCGAGCAGCGTGCAAGCGAGTTGCAGACAGTTAACAATATCAGCCGGGCGCTGGTATCGCAACTGGAGTTTGATGCCCTCATTGAACTGGTAGGCGAGCAGATGCGGGAAACGTTCAAGGCTGATATTGTATACCTGGCTCTGCACGAGCGTGAACAAAACATGCTTCACTTCCCCTACTATTACGGGGATAAGAACGCTAAAAAATCCAAGCCCTTTGGGAACGGTTTGACCGAAAAAATCATAACCGACAAAAAACCTTTGCTCATCAATCATGACCTCGAAGAGGCTTATGACCGGATTAAAGCTGAAAAAATCGGTAAGTGGGTGGAGTCTTATCTTGGTGTGCCAATTATTACCGGTAACAAAGCCATCGGGGTGATAAGCGTTCAAAGTACCGAAGAGAAAAACCGCTTCACGGAATATGACCAGCGTCTCTTAAGTACTATTGCAGCTAATGTGGGTGTGGCCATGCAAAATGCCGAAGCCTATGAAAACCTGCAGGAAGCGCTGACCGAATTGAAAGCGGCACAGGAACAGCTGGTTCAGCAGGAGAAGCTGGCTTCGCTGGGACAGCTTACCGCCGGCATCGCCCATGAGATCAAGAATCCCCTTAATTTTGTAAATAATTTTTCGGATGTCTCCATAGAGCTGGTCCAAGAGATCCGTGATGAGGTTTCCGGGTTAGAGGTTTCGGAAATCACCGAAGAGGTCGGCTACATCCTCAATGATGTGGAGGCCAATCTTAAAAAAATTCTGGAGCATGGGAAACGAGCTGACGGCATCGTAAAAAGCATGCTGCTGCACAGCCGGGGCAAGAGCGGAGAGCACATACCTACCGACCTCAATAAGCTCATTGATGAGTATGTCAAACTTGCCTATCACGGCATGCGGGCGGTCAATAAATCATTCAATATCGATATCCAGAGCGAATATGACGAATCAATCGGAGTTCTTGAGCTGGTTGCCCAAGATTTGAGCCGGGCTTTCCTGAACATCATTAATAATGCCATGTATGCCGCCTATGAGTACTGTATGGAAATAGAAGATCGAAATCCGGTAATAAAGGTTACCACCAAAAATCTAGGCAGCAAAGTACAAATTATCATCCGTGATAATGGACCGGGTATACCGTTGGAAATTCGCGAAAAGATTTTTGAACCCTTTTTCACCACCAAACCCACCGGCGAGGGTACCGGTCTTGGACTATCCATGACCTACGATATCATCAACCTGCACAAAGGCACTCTGGAGATAGAGTCCGCGCCCGGTGAATTTTCGGAGTTCATTATTACCCTTCCTGCATATGTGAGTAACGGTATGAAATCGAAAGGCGGTCTAAAATGATTGAAGTCTAAACTATGAAAGCAAAAGCAATAACGGGAAAATCTATAGAGGAAATGGTATTAGCCTTGGAAGACTGCATGGCTGACGGTTTTAAACCGACGCTGGCTATCGTTTTTGTTTCTATAAAGCAAGACCGCAAAGCCATTGTCAATTTACTGGATGATGCAGGTATTTCGATATTCGGGATCACTACCAATGGCGAATTTATTGATAAAGAACCCCAAAAAGAATCCGCTGCTATCCTATTACTGGATATCAACAAAGGCTATTTCCAGATTTATTTTGAAGAGTACCCCGATAAAGATTACCGACAGGTTGCAAAAGGTATTGCACACAAAGCAAATAGCAACTATGACAAATCAGCATTCCTGATAGGTATCAGTCACCCAGAAACGGACGGAGAAGAAATACTGCGAGGTCTGGAAGAAATAGCGGGTAAAGATGTGAACGCTTTTGGTGGTGCCGCCGGTGATGATTATTCCTTTACGGAAACCTTTGTCTTTACAAACGGGCAAGAAAGCAGCATAGGCATGGTGTGTATCGCCCTCGATGAAGAAAAAGTAGAAGTAAATGGCATAGCTACCTGCGGGTGGAAAGCAGTGGGTACCGATAAAACGGTAACCAAAAGCGAAGGCAACCATGTATATACCATTGATGGAGTTCCCGCGCTGGACATCACCACAAAGTATGGCGGACTGGAGAACGTGACCCCCGAAAACAAAGACTTGTTGGTGGAGCTTGCGGGCAATTTCCCACTGCAGTTGCAAAGAGAAAAAGGTGATCCCGTAATGCGTCCCGGACTGGTGGTAGACTGGGATGACCATTCTTTTTACACCAGCGGTACCGTACCACAAGGCTCAAAAGTACGCTTTTCGCTACCCCCCGACTGGGATGTCATGGAAAAAGTTGTGAAAGGCGTAAAAAATCTGAAAGAAACAAGCATGCCTGAAGCCGATGCGCTGGTGGTATTCAGTTGTGCCGGAAGAATACTGTCACTCGGTCCGCTGATGACCGAAGAGCTGGAAGGCATAAAAAATGTGTGGAAAGTACCCATGGCCGGCATGTTTTCTAATGCTGAATTGGGACGAGCCACCGGGGGTAGCCTGGAGATGCCCAATCTCACCACATGCTGTGTGGCACTCAAAGAAAAAAAAGCTGAGGCATTTACTTGAAAACAAAAACAATAAAGGGGAGATCAACCGGAGAAATCAAAACAGCCTTGCAAGATTGCATGGCCGATGGATTCACCCCTACCCTTGCCATTGTATTTCTATCCGTCAAGCAAGACCGGGAGGCAATAGTCAGTCTGCTGGATAGCATGAACATTACCATATTTGGCGCCACTACCTCAGGGGAATTCATTGACGGCGACATTGAGGAAGGCAGCATTGTCATGATGCTGCTCGACATGAATCCGGCTTATTTTAAATTGGAATTTCTTGAAACAAGCAGTGTGGACGCCTTAGAAACTGCTAAAAAGCTAGGCATTATCGGTAGAGAAACCTTTGCCAATCCCGCGCTGATAATAGCAACAGGCGGAGTGTTCATAGATGGTGATCAAATTGTAGAGGGCATCCTCGAAGGATTTGGGAAAGAGAACTCACCGGCGGACAGAGAATTAACCGTATTTGGAGGAATGGCAGGAGATGATTTAATAGCTGAAAAACCACTTGTTTTTACTAACGGGAAAAGTAAAGACAACGCATTAATAGCGCTCATCATTGATGAAGACAACATAGATGTCAGAGGTATCGCTACCTGTGGCTGGAAAGCTATAGGCACCGCAAAAACAGTTACCAA
>DATFJD010000200.1:0-2115 GCA_035269475.1 Halalkalibaculum sp. | reverse complement strand
TATCTGATGGCACCCGTCTACTTTGTATTTCTCTCCCTGCTGATGCTTGCACTGATAGCAAAAGTAATTGCCATGTGGTCCATGGGAGAAAACGTCGTGCCTGCCATTTTTATCATTCCAGCTTTCGGGCTCGTTGCTTTAATCTGTACTCTCTTCATTTTCAACAATATCAAAGAATTTAACTATGACAAATAACAACAAAGCACCTGCGAGCTTTTATCTGCTGCTCGTTTTGGTTCTGTTCCAGGGCCTCAGCGGCCTTTATGGCGGAATCATGCTGGTACTTGATCCCTCCGGCTCCCTGCTGCAAATACCCTTGAACCTGCTAGCTGAGAGTCCCTTTCATGACTATATGGTCCCGGGAATCATACTGTTAGTCTTGCTGGGCATATTTCCTTTAGTAACAGGCTTTGGACTTTGGCAAAAACACCCGCGGGCCGGCAATGGCGCTTTTTTAACAGGGATAATACTGGTAATCTGGATTGCGGTTCAAATTGCGATGGTCGGCTACCAGGCGAAACCTCCCCTTCAAGCTATATATGGAAGTGTTGGAGTATTAATACTGATTACTGTATCGGTCCCACCAGTAAGGCAATACTTGAGATCAACGTAGGTATGCTGCCGTTAAACATTATCAGGGTAAGTCATTTCACTACAAAACATATACGGGATCTATTATAAATTATTTTCACAAAGATGTGTAATTACAGATAACGTTTAGTATTAAAAGTCAAATAGTAACCAACTCTCACTGTTATGGCATTAGAAGACGAAGGAAGAGATAATATTTTGCATGAACGGGTTTCCAAGCTTGAGAAAGAAGGATACCGGGGTTTTACCTTGAAGAATATCAAAAAGAAATGGGACGGCGTAAGCCTTACCGTAATAAACAGCGACGGCCGTACCTTTATGGAAAGCGGTGAAACACCCGAGGAGGCCGGCAAGAAAATTATAGATAAAATAGACACACTCCTGGACTAGAGAATAGTCCGGCATTCTTCACCCGAAATTTAACCCTCAGCAATCAAACCATGTTTGAGAACAGAGCGGAAGCCGGTTTACAGTTGGCAAAAGCATTGAAAAGCTATGAGAATGAGCACCCGATAATCCTGGCGATACCGCGGGGCGGAATCATTCCGGGTGCAATCATTGCCAAGAAGCTTGACGCCGACTTCTCAGTTATCATTACCAGAAAGCTGGGGTTACCAGCTCATCCCGAGGCTGCATTCGGAGCGATAGCCGAAGATAAAAGCCTTTATCTTAACCCTATGGTACAGGAAATGCTCAGTAAAGAGGTGATTGAAAAAGTCATAACAAAAGAAGAGAAAGAGATAAAGCGGCGTATCACACAGTACCGGAAAGGGCAAGCCCTCCCGCCACTTAGAGATAGAACCGTCATTTTGGTTGACGATGGCATAGCTACCGGTTCTACCCTGTTTGTTGCTATTGACCTCTGCAAAAAACAAAAAGCTGCAAAAATTGTAGTCGCTGCGCCGGTTTCGGGAATAAGCGTTCGAGAAAAATTAATTGCCAAGGCAGATGAGGTGGTGATCCTCGAATCACCGGAAGACTACTATGCGGTATCCCAGGCATACCGGCACTTTAAGAATTTAAGCGATAATGAAGTCTTACAATGGATTGGAAATAGCAATCGCTTGAAGCGGGAAACTGACAATAAATCTTCCTGAGTAAAATTGCATCCGGTTAATTTCTCAAAGAACAGTCCGTATGCCTCTTTGAAATAAGCAGTAACGGATTGGCAAACTTTTCCGGAATGAGTTTTAATTCTGTGCCTGTAGATTTGTGCAATAATACCAGCAAGGCCCTGCTAAACTGATTTTTTATAGTCGAATTCGACTCGGGTACCTGTACATAGCTATGACCGGTTTTTTATCTAATAAATCAGTCAAATTGTGATTCATCGAAGGAGAATAAGTAATCGAAAAAACCGATCAAAAAGGATTGGATTTTACATTTAATGTAAGCGATGGTACTACATAATGATAGTGATTCAACGTACAGATTTATCTGTCAACGGTCTCCAAATTATCACTGGATTAAAGGCATTAGCCGAATTCCTATAGCATTAACCTGGCAAGTTGCTTGATTGAAGCA
>DATFJD010000199.1:0-7266 GCA_035269475.1 Halalkalibaculum sp. | reverse complement strand
TGAAATACTGTGCTTTTATAAAGAAGCGGGATGGGTGGCATAAAATTTGAACAACAGTTTGGTGTATCCGAAAGTGTGGCTGATAAAACCGCTTACGGAAAAACGGTAAACAGTTTAAAGACTGGTTTAAACAAGGCGCTTATTATGATTGAACGATTATATACTCAAATGAAGGCGATGCAGATGCTATCCAAAGCACAGGAAGTAACGGCAGATAACCTTGCGAATATTAATACTCCCGGCTTTAAAGGGAACAAGCTTTTCCACCGATTGCTCACTGAACAGGTAAACGGCAATGAAGTGACCAAAACCGTGCCTATGCAGCAAGTGGATTTAAGGCAGGGTGTTCTGGAGCCGACCGGAAATGCTTTTGATATCGGAATCGACGGTGGAGGCTTCTTTGAAGTAGAAGAAGACGGGAAATCCTACCTGACTCGCGACGGGCGATTCAGTTTGAGCTCAGACGGTTACCTGGTTAACAGCCGGGGCGCCAACGTGATGGGTATCTCGGGAGCCATACATATACCGGAATATTTTCATGCGAGCGGAGAAGGATCAGAAGGTATGGAACTGGAAGTAGCAAAAGACGGCACTATCAGGCATAATGGTGAGATATATGACAAGTTCAGCATTAAGAAGGTCGGGGATCCCGCTAATTTAGAACGGCGTGGTAACAGTTATTTCATTGCTGATGATGCGTCAGGTGTTATTAATGATGAAATGAGTACCGTGATGCAGGGATATTATGAAAAAGGCAATATAAACCCTCTCAATGAGATGGTGGATATGATGAGCAACATGCAGATGTTTGAAGCTCAGCAGCGAGCTATGAGAACTACCGACGAGATGTTGACGCAGGTAACAAGCAAGCTCGGCAGATTTTAAATTTTAATTAACCAGTTGAAAAACCCAATAGCATATGTTTAGAGCATTAAGTACGGCAGCACTCGGGATGAGTGCCCAGCAAAAATCGGTTGACAATATTGCAAACAACCTCGCGAATGTAGGCACCACCGGGTACAAGCGCAGTACCATTGCATTCCAGGATCTCTATTATGAAAATATATCCGCTTCCAAGCACGGTTCTTCGGCAAGCAGGATTTCAAATGACAGTCCTACGCTTCAGATCGGACACGGTTCGCGCGCTGTGGCAACCATCCGAAACTTTATGCAGGGATCGATGGCTGAAACCGGAAATGCGCTGGATATCGGTATCAGCGGTTCCGGTTTTTTCCAGGTAGAGATGCCGGATGGCACTATTTCATATACCCGCGACGGTAATTTCAGCAGAGATGCTACCGGCATGCTGGTAAACAACTCAGGATTGCCCCTGGCCAACCAGATTGAAATTCCAACCGACGCCGTAGCTATTGAAGTTGCGCATGACGGCACGGTAACGGCGATGATGGCCGGAGACAATCGTCAGGTTGATCTTGGAAAAATAGAGCTGGCAAAATTTTCAAATCCCGGAGGCCTGGAGGCCAAAGGAGATAACCTCTTCGCTGAAACGGAAGCTTCGGGCATGCCTTTTTACGGTACGCCGGGATCGGAAGGATTCGGAGTTACCCGTCAGGGATACCTGGAGCAGTCTAACGTAGATATTGTCAAAGAAATGGTACAGCTGATAGAAGCACAGCGGGCCTACGAAACCAACTCAAAGATGGTACAGACGGCCGAAGATATGATGGGTATCACAAACTCAATTAAACGATAGCAGGGTGATCTACTCATTAATCATACTGATAAGCTTCCTTTTTAATTCCGGGGTACTTTCTCCGGAAGAGAGGTTCATATCAGAATCCAACACCCGGGAAGTAATTCTTGAAAAAGCTTTGGAGGCTCTTTATGCCCGCTATGACCGGGATGAATACCGGTTCGGTCTATCCGCAAGGTGGATTCCCGGGAGCTTGCTGGAGGTTGCCCCTGCAAAGATCAAGAGTGTAGAACTGGATGATGTGGTAAAAAAACACACCGGTTTTGAGGTCATGTATGTAAGCGGTAACCGGTATCAGAAAGCGGATATTCAGCTTTCGGTAAATATCGAGAGAAAGTTGCCGGCAGCACTGCGCCGAATACCAAGCGGCGAAGTGATAAAAGCAGAGGACCTGACCTTGCAGTGGATTTTACTTACTCGCAGAAATGGGCAGTTGGAAACGGAAATGAAAAATCTGGTCGGTAAAACGACGCGGAGAACTCTTTTGCCGGGTCAGCCCGTGCGGCGTAATGAGATAAGTGAGCAATATCTTGTGGAGGCCGGCGACTCTATACAGATGATCTTTGATGAATCCGGCATCCGGGTAGTGCTCACTGCAGAAGCACGCCAGGGCGGTGTGAAAGGAGACAAAATTGAAATTTACAGCAATGAAACAAGAAAAAAATATTTGGGCAAGGTAATCAGTCCAGGAGTAGTAAAATGGCAAAAAACACAATGAACAAACTGCGAACACTATCAATAATCCTTGCGGCCTGCATGTTCACGATGCCGGCTTTAGCTCAAAGTTCCCTTTATCGGGATGTGAAGGCTAACAAAGTTGGCGATATCATCACCATAATATTGAATGAAAATATCTCAGGAAGCTCAAAATCTGATGCAAGATCGGCCACCAGTTCAGACGGAAGCGCATCGGGGTCGGTTTCGGGTAATTTTCTTCCCTTTCAGCCTACCTTCGGTTCCGGGGTGAATGTAAATTACGACGCCGATAAAAGTAATCTTGCTAGCCAGCGCCAGCTCCTTGAAGGTTTTATGAGCGTACAGATTATAGAATTAACTCCCTCCGGCGACTTGATTGTACAAGGCGATAGATCCACGGAAATAAACGGTGAATTGCACGAAATGAGTCTGACCGGGACTGTTCGTTCGAATGATATCAACAGCAGAAACCAGGTATTCTCCTATCGTGTGGCAAATGCAAATATCAGTTATCAGAAAAGGGGCGGCATCAGTGAGCTAAAGAAAAAGCGCGGTTTGATAAAACGCATTGTGTTTGCAGGAATAGGTATCGGACTGGGAGCTGCTGTTATCATGAAAGGAATGGAATAATGGATAAGCTAAAAAAAGAAAATACCCCGGAAAGCCATAGTTTGAAGTTTAGAAATATTTTTCTGGTTTTGTTGGCGGCAATATTCCTTGTGCCTTCATCATACGCGCAAACCACACGGCTTAGCGACTTGGTAGAAATTCAGCATGCCCAGCGAAAAGAGCTGATAGGTTATGGGTTGGTTACAGGCCTCGACCGAACCGGCGACCGGACAATTAGCAGCCGTGGATCTGTTTTTACGGTGCAGTCAATAGCCAACATGCTGGAAAATTTTGGTATTACTGTTGATGCCGAACGTTTGAGAACCCGGAACGTGGCAGCTGTTATCGTAACAGCGTCTATAGGTCCTTATCATGCGCCGGGAAGTGAAATCGATGTAACCGTCTCTTCACTTGGTGATGCCAACAGTTTGCAGGGCGGTGTTTTGCTTCAAACACCGCTATTGGATCCGGATAATGAAGAAATCTTTGCCAAGGCACAGGGTCCGCTGATAGTTGGTGGAATAACGGCTGAAATACCGGGAGCCAGAGTTACACGAAATCAGACCCTGACTGCAACTGTACCCGGCGGCGGAGTGGTTGAACGTAACAGAGAATTCTTGCATGATACCGAAGAGCCGCTTGGCCTTGTGCTTCGTGATCCGAATTATACCAATGCACGCAGAATTGTTGAAGTAATCAATGAAACCTTTGATGAAGAACTGGCTTTCATCCGGCACCCCGGTCTTGTGAAGGTAAACTGGCCGGAAGCATTCCGTGAGCGGGGATCGATGAACATTTTTACCGGAATAGTTCTGGAACAGGAAATTGCAGTTGATATCCCGGCGAGGGTAGTGATCAACGAACGTACCGGTACTATCGTAGCCGGAGGAAAGGTAATTATTGATGAAGCCATGATTTCGCATGGAAATATTCAGGTGAGAACCCAGGTGACTCCGTATATCAGTCAGCCCCCTCCCTTGAGTGGAGGAGAAACGAGAGTTGTGCCCGTTCCGCAAGTGGGAATTAGCGAGCAATCGGCCCAAACAATTGTCTTGGATCCCGAAACAACCGTTCAGCAACTGGCCGGATCGCTCAACTCATTGGGACTAAGCCCAAGGGATGTCATTTCCATTTTCCAGGCTCTAGACCGTGCGGGTGCCCTAAGAGGAAAGCTGATAGTGATGTAATTTCAAACTCAAACCATTCGATTATGAAAGTAGATTCATTTTTACAAATAGCGCGAAGTCAGGTAGGTCAGAACCGCAGCGAAGAGCTGCAAAAGGAAGAGGCCGCCAATGATTTTGAAGAACTTTTTGCCCGCCATTTAGTCAAGGAAATGACTAAAGATTCATTTAAAATGACCGATAACAGCGGAGTTATGGGACAATCCAATAATATGTATCGAGAGTTTATTACCGATGCGCTTGCCGGAGAGCTTGCAAACCAGCGAAGGCTGGGAATGGCAGATTTGGTTACCAAATATTGGAATCAAAGGCCCGGCTTAACTGATAAAAACTCCTAACTAATATCCAATATGACTGATAACAAAGATACGGTACCTGCTCTGCAAAAAATTTCAGAAACCGTTGAACACCTGGATAAAACTTCCAGAGAGCTGTTGGGAGTGATGGACGAGCAGATCAATGCTATTATCTCTTCAGATACCGGTAAGATGGAAGAATTCACCGAAGCTCATTCTACTATTCGTTGTCAGTTTAAGAAATATGAAAAAGCCTTTGTAAAAGAACTGCATGAAGTCATCGACCCTGTTACTGATGAGCTTGAATCCCTGAGACTTGTAAACCTAAAAAAGATTTTTCCGGAATCGGCCCTTCTGGTTGACCATTGGAAGGAGCTGCTCTCAAGGAATACGAGACAGCTGCAGCGTAAACATGAGCAACTTTTACAGCTTCTGAATTTTGCGATGAGTCGTAATACAGACGTCATGCGTTCCATTTACAGTATCTACAATTTGAAGAATTCTCACTACAGCGCTAACGGAGATAAGACCGGAACGGTATCCGGTGTCGCTTTAAACCAAGAGGTTTAACCTATGAGAACCCTGTTTGAAATTTCAAAAAGCGGACTAAAGAGCGCGGAAAGGTCACTTTCAGTTACCTCTAACAATATTGCCAACGCAGATACTCCCGGTTACACCCGTCAGCGTGTAGATAAAACACCTGCCGGCATGCAAATGGGCAATTATCATACAGGTCTCGGGGTAAATATTACCAGTGTCAGCCGGCTTAGAAATGAGATGAATGATGTGCTGCTTAATGAAAAGCGGCAGGATATGGGCTACTTAAAAGGGAAAACTGAAATCTTTGAGCAGCTGGAAGCCTCAATGGCTTCAGATTCAGGAGGAGATCTTGACCTCAGATTAGGCCGCCTGTTTGATAACTTTTCTGAACTCTCCGCAGAGCCGCAGGATTTAAGCATTCGTAACAACCTGGTGACTGAAGCACAGCAGCTCACCGGTAAACTACAGGATATGAGCCGCAGTATCGGCAAGACCAGCGACCTGGTTCTTGAATCAACCGGAAAATCAGTGGGAGCAATAAACGATCTGCTCCAGGACTTGAGTTCTTTGAATAGTTCAATTACCAGGGGAGAGGCGCAGAATTCTCCCGATCATAACAGCCTGGACTTGCAGGTCAGGAAACTTGAGGAGCTATCCGAGCTGGTTGATTTTGACAGCCTGGTGACCGACAACGGAACCCTTGAGATCCGTATCGGTGGGATAAAGGTGCTGGATGCCGACAAGGCATCCGTCATCAGGCCGGAGATTGATGATGTAGGTAAAATCTACCGGCTTCGTTTAGAAAACGGCAAGACTATTCATCCGACAGGCGGCCGGCTCGGGGCTGAAATAGAGATGTATGAAAAGGAGATTCCCGAACTTAAAAACAGGCTTGACAACATAGCTTCAACTCTGGTAGAAGAGTTTAACACCCTTCACACGCAGGGTTACGGGCTCGAGGATGATACCGTTCGCAATTTCTTTGATCCATTAGGTAAAACTGCTGCTGATATCCGCCTTAACGATGCAATTATCAATGAACCAAGGCATATAGCAGCTTCATCTACTATAGGAGAAGCAGGAAATGGAAATATGGCAGCGGATATTGCCAGTTTGAGAAATCAATCTGTTATTGGAGGCCGCAAAATTGTTGACTTTTCTATTGATCTGATCAGCACGCCGGGAAGCAACCTAAGTGATTTGAGTTCGAAGATGGAGGCACGCGATTCCGAAATACAGATGCTGCATGCCCAGCAAGAGCGTGAAGCCGGTGTCAGTATTGATGAGGAACTCAGCCTCATGATAAAATATCAAAATGCTTATCAGGGCGCAGCTAAAGTGATGTCAGCCGCTCAGCAAATGTACGATACATTAATCAGTATAGTTAGGTAAAGAACTATGAGAATTACACAGAAGATCATTTTTGGCAATTTCATGCGAGACATCAATAAAAACCGCAGTGAAATGGGCAGGCTTCAGTCTGACCTTTCGAGCGGCCGTTCTGTTCGCATTCCCTCTCAAGACCCTGTTGCCTTTCAGCGCAGCAGAATTATAGAGGAAAACCTCCGAAAAGAGGAACAGTATCAAAGCAATATTGATAGCGGTTTACGCCAAAGCAGGCTTGCCCAGGAGTCGCTGCAAGAGACCGCAGATCGACTCATAGATATCAAAACCATTGTGGTACAGGGAGCTTCAGGTTCGCTGAATGAGAAGAATCGGGAAAGTATGGCAGATGAAATTGCCGGTATCCGCGACAGCCTGGTTAATACGCTCAACCTGAGTTATGGGGATAGATATCTCTTTGCCGGGACGGCAAGTGCTGATCAGCCATTCGAATACGATATTGCCGAACCGGGAGGGGTGGCAAATAACGGTAACAATACTACGCCCCAGGTACTGGTTGGAGACGGTGTTAAGATAGATTTAAGCATCACCGGTACGGAACTGCGCGATACCGATGCCGGGGATTTATTTGAAGTGATCGGAAATATAGAGCAGGCCTTACGCGATAATGATACCCAGGCTCTCAACAATTTGCTGGGCGATAGCGATCAGATAATTGAGCATATTGCGGATGTCACGTCAAGATTGGGAAGTAATATCAATAGGATGGAATTTATGTATGAACAGTACGAATCATCCAGCATTGTACAGCAGTCGGATGTCAGCGGCATGGTAGATACCGACTATGCTCAGGCATTTTCAGACCTACAGCGTAACCAGGTAG
>DATFJD010000198.1:0-4017 GCA_035269475.1 Halalkalibaculum sp. | reverse complement strand
CGGCCGCCGTCATCGTAATGAGCAAAGAGAAAGCCGATGAGCTTGGCCTGGAGCCAATGGCCAGGTATGTGGGTTTCTCAGTTGCCGGGGTTCCGCCTGAGATAATGGGTATCGGTCCTGTAGAAGCTATCCCCAAAGTTTTGAAGCAGACCGGGATATCACAAAGTGATATTGATCTGATTGAATTGAATGAGGCATTTGCAGCCCAGTCACTGGCTGTCATTCGTGAGCTTGATCTGGACGAGGATATCGTGAATGTAAACGGCGGCGCGATAGCCATGGGGCATCCGCTCGGCTGTACGGGAGCGAAACTTACCACACAGATTCTTTATGAGATGAAACGGCGCGGCTCAACCTATGGCATGGTTACCATGTGCGTGGGCGGTGGAATGGGTGCTGCCGGCATATTTGAAAATTTAAGCTGACCAAATTAATCCAGGTATAGGGTACTTATAAAGTGTCCCGCACCATAAACAAAATACTATGTTCAAAGAAGATACCTTAGAAGATAAAACAATACTCATAACCGGCGGCGGCAGCGGGCTTGGCCTGGAAATGGCTAAAAAGTTTGCATCACTGGGAGCCGGTATAGCCATATGCGGCCGTACCGAATCAAAGCTAGAGAATGCGGCTGAAGAGATTGCATTTGAAGGAGAGGGGCAGGTTGAGACTTATGTATGCGATGTGAGGGATTATGAAAGGGTCAGCGAAATGATCACCGAAATTACAGAAGATTTCGGTGGAATGTATGGCCTCGTAAATAACGCCGCGGGCAACTTCCTGGCAGCTTCAGAAGACCTGACCCCCGGCGGGTTCAAAGCCATCATCGATATTGTACTGCACGGTTCGTTTAACTGTACGCACTGCTTTGGTAACTACCTTATTGACAATGATCGAGAGGGCAATATTCTAAGCATCGTAACCACTTACGCCGAGGATACCGGTTCGGCTTTTGTTTTGCCTTCAGCCTGTGCCAAGTCGGGTGTATTGACCATGACACGATCCCTGGCTTATGAATGGGCAACTTATGGCATACGCTTAAATGCCATTGCTCCGGGCCCTTTTCCCACCGAAGGCGCCTGGACCAGACTGGTACCCGATGAAAGTTTTGAAGAAAAATTCCTATCCAAGATTCCGGCCGGGAGGTATGGAGAGCCGGAAGAGCTGGCAAATCTTGCCGCATTCTTGATGTCTGATATGTCGCCTTACCTGACGGGCGATTGTATTACCATAGACGGCGGGGAGCGCCTCGCTGCCGGACAGTTTAACTTTATAGACCAGCTTGCACCTAGAGAGCAGCTCAAGCAGTTCTTCAATGCAATGAAGCCCGACGGCAATAAAGATTGATGAAGCCTCATCATTCAGTGGAAATATTCATCAATATTAACGAGACAGGTTTTACCCTAAAATAAGAGCCAGGGACAGGATCAGTGAAATGATGGCGATATAGAATATTTTAGCTTCTATAGTCGGGCTTTTCAGGTTAAGAAGCTTTTTGAAAATAAAGTGATCAAAGCCTCTCTTATAATATGGTTCAAATAGCTTGTCTTTCATAATAACACCTCTTGAGCTCGTTAAGCATGAAAAGAGGTTAAAGGGTAAATTTATATCTATCAATATATTAGAACTATTGTTAACAACAATAATTTTTGAAATTTGTTTCGTCTAATGTTACGAAATTGTTAACAGTCTGTAAGTATAGTAAAATCAATAACATATATTGTTTTATAACCGGATTATTTGAAGCAGATTGATCTCCAATGTTAACTTAATGTTAAGAGAAATGTGCGGAAGGTAGGCCTTTTTACCTAATAAACGGCTAAAGCAGTCGGTCTTTAATTTTTGAAACTTCGTTAGCCAGCTTCAATAAATCGTAACCGTTAAACTGGGTTGCTTTCTTCAGCTGAATAGATTTCAGGAACTGCGTAGCGGCAATTTCTGCCGCGCGGCTTGCATCAAATGACTGTTTTTCAAAAAAGAGATGCTGTTGATTATTATTCTTTCCCAGCCGTACCGATTGTGAATGGACGTCGCAATCGAGCAGAAATGCCTGGTCGGCTGCAAATCGCTGGTGCCTGTTGGCAGAGGAGCAGGAATTGATGAATATATTGGCTGTTGCGCCGCTGTCAAAGCGCAGGAAAAGGTGTATGGCTCTCTCCTTACCGCCCTGGAGATTGACCGTTTTCACATCGATGTGATGCACATTGCCATTAACCCATTTCAGGCAGTAAGCCAGTTCATCTATCCAGTAATAATCAAGCGAGTGATTGTTTTCCAGAAACTGGGTGTAACTTATCTCCCTGGTAATGTGAAGAAAGGTAGGTTTTGTAACTTTTTGACTCATCCACTGGGAGGCGGGAGCAAAAGTAGGCCAGTGGGCAAACTGAAGCAGTACATTGGCCTCTTCAGCGGTATGATAAATTTTCTCAATATCCGGTTGGGAGGTAGGGAGGCTTGAAACCAGGAACGAATGATAACCCAATCGAATGGCCTTAAGCAGTATGTTTACTTTGTCTTCGCTTTCATCGAGGATGAGGCATGCGTCCACTTCGCCTATATCTTTGATGTGAGGGGTGATCGCAACCTCTTTTACAGTGCGGTGGGGACGCATGTGCTCTTCCCATGCTACAGCTCTATCTGCAGGTCCGACAATTCCTATTTTCATAGCTAAGATCTTGGGTAATAGTGGATTGCTATAATTGTGATTCTACCCATTAATATCAACAAAAGGAAGGAAAACAAAATAAAAAAGACGAGTCACCGGTGATGACTCGTCCGCATGAGATAAATTTCCGAAATCACTCCGGCATTACGAGTGCCAATATGAAATAGAGCAGTACCGGGCTTCCCCAGCCGAGGAAAGTCAAGATCACAAATATTATTCTGACTATAGTCGGATCCCACCCGAGATATTCGGCAATTCCTCCGCATACTCCGGAAATCATTCTGTCAGTTCTGGATTTCTTTAATCTTGCACTCATAAATTCAGTTTCTTTACGGGATTATGGTTTATCATCTACACCATACGTGAACTCAGTCAAGTTGTTTCAACAGATTTAAAATTGAGGTAAAACGACAGGCTGAAGTAGTAAATAGGGAAAATAAATGAGCTGTAAATCAGATACAGCGGTGATTCCTGGAATAATATCATCAACGCCAACAGCTGCAGGGCAAAGATAGACCCCAAAACCAGCGTAAGCGTTCTTAGATAAGAGGTTCGGGTGGGGTAAATGAACTTGATAGGTAAAAAGGTAGTAATGGCAAATATGATCAGTATAGCTGATGCAAAGTCAATCGGGAGGTTGAGCATGAATATGTAGAACACCACAATATTCCAGTAGGAGGGAAAACCCAGGAAATAATTGTCAGATGTCTTGGCCTGAATATTTGAAAAACCGAAGGCACTGGCCACCGCACAAATAAAAAGTACCCAAATGGGTATTTGAATGGTGGCATAAATCCAGACCAGGGGAGCGATGGTCCAGGTAATAAAATCAATGATGTTATCCAACAGTGCCCCGTCAATTTTCGGGGCGGCGTTCTTTACATCAAGATAACGGGCCAGCGATCCGTCAACGGCATCGACAAATACAGCGACGCCGAGCACCCAAATGGCTTCCTTGTAGAAACCATCAAAGGTGAGCAGGATAGCCCACAAGCCTAAAGCAGCTCCTAAAGCTGTAAATAAATGAACTCCATAAGCCGAAACTTTCACGGTATGATTTTCTGAGTTATTCGTTATCCCGTGTTTTATTGTTTCAATAAAATAAAAAAAGCGGAACCTTCTAAGTTCCGCTTCTTAAAATATTGAAAAAGATTCGATTATTTAGAATCGCCCTTCTGCAGCTTGAAAACAACCGGCAACGAGTATTGAACGCGTACCGCCTGGCCTCTTTGTTCACCGGGAGTGAATTCCGCCTGTTTTACTACTCTCAGGGCTTCCTCGTCGGCGCCGCCACCGATTCCTTTAATAATTTGCGGATTTTCGACCTGTCCTTGCTCATTTACGATAAACTG
>DATFJD010000197.1:0-6686 GCA_035269475.1 Halalkalibaculum sp. | reverse complement strand
GCATCGGCCCTGAGCAGGTAAAGATCCGTTTCATCAGCCTGAGCCTTAAGGCGTGCTTCCTCCAGCATCTGTTTGGAGAAGTCCAGCGCTATGATGCTGCAGTCAGGCTGCGCTTTCTTTATCAGGCGGCCGTACAAGGCTGTTGAGCAGCCGATATCCAGGTAATTATGGCCGGGCTGCGGATTCAGCCAATCAATTAGAAGCTCCTGCTCTTTTTGGATGGGGAAATCTTCGCCGGTTAGAATGGAAAGCGAACGCTTGCGCCAGATATCCTCGTAAATGGTCGCTGTAATTTTCCAGTGGTTGGAACTCTGCGCCCAGGTCATTGACAAGGGGTCCTCTCCCAGAAAATCAATGATGTTATTCTTGATAACATATTCATCCCCCTTTTTTGAACAGACGGTACCGTTAAAAGGCTTATCCATTTGTGCCACTTCCTCCGGTATAGTAATGGAAGCCTGCTCGTATTTTGGGGATCGAAATTCTAGGGACATATTTGGAATGTTGAATTATAAATTTTTGCCAAGGGCATCCCTTCGGGAGAATGTTGAATTAATAACATCAACATTTATGGTATGCATTATTTATACGCATTTCCCGGAGCCGTGTTACAAGTATGCGTTTTATTTTTGGAGAACCAGCGATATTTGGGCGCCTTTTTGTACGCCCAGCATTTCCCGGGCATCGCCCTTGTTAATACCGATTTCAAGCATTCCTGAACTGCCGATAAAAGCGGCGGGCTCGCCCTCCAGCACCGAACCGAAAGTGGTTACTATTTCATCCAGAATGGTATTGCCTACATAGATTTTCACGCTCTTTTCGCCAATGACATCTTCAATAAGAGAGGCTGACAAATTCGTTATGAGGTTGCCGAACTTGTCGATGTGAATCACCCATCCTTGAAGGCCGTCCTTATCGGCTATGGGTTCTGCCCATCGATAGGTAACCAGCTCCTCAATCGGTTCGCCCAGTTTTTTCAGGGCAACCCCATTGCTCAGGTGCGCGGCTACCGGCGCAAAAATATCACGGCCGTGAAAGGTATTAGAGGCTTTTTTACCCCAGTACGTGCTATTGGTCAGGCGTACCGCCCTGTACTCTTTCTGCTCAGTTAGAATGGAAAAAATGCCGTTGTCAGGGCCTATAAAGTACTGGTCTTCGATACGAAGGGCGATGGCATCACGATCGGTTCCCACGCCGGGGTCAACCACCACCACGTGCACCGTATTCGAGGGGAAGAGCATTGCGGAATTCTTTAGAACCCATGATCCGGCCATAATATCCTGCGATGGAATTTCATGGGATATATCAACAAAGCGGGCGTCCGGGGCTATACCCAGCATAACCGCTTTCATGGCACTTACGTAATAATCCTGCAGACCAAAGTCGGTCGTAAGGGTTATAATCTTAGGCATATGTGTTGAGCATCACCGGCATTACCAGCATCAACATTTGCTCGTCTTCTTCCTCTTCTGATGGCTTTACGATACCGGCTCGGTTAGGAGTAGAGAATTCAAAAAAGACTTCGTCACCGTCTACATTTCCTAATACATCGGCCAGGTATTTTGCATTAAACCCAATTTCCATCTCTTCATCCCCGTATTCACAGGCAATGGTCTCTTTAGCCTCACTGCTCATGTCAATATCCTCGGCCCGAATGGTGAGCTTATCGGGATTCATCTGCAAGCGAATCTGCCGGGTAGTTGAGCTTGAGAAAATAGCAACCCTTTTAACGGTGGCCAGCATCTGCTCCTTGCTGATGACCATGTTCTTGTCATTGTCCCGGGGAATTACCGATTCGTAATTCGGATACTGCTCATTGATTAGGCGGGTAATAACGATTGTATTACCGCTTTTGAAACGGGCATGGTCTTCGGTAACCGTCATATCGCACTCCTCGGAATGAAGAGCCTTCTGTACCAGGTTCAGTGCTTTTTCAGGGACAATAAAATTGATCTCCTCATCAAGCGTGAGGTCAGTTTTTATATACTTGACCAGGCGGTGCCCGTCGGTGGCAACAAATTTGCTTTCTTCAGGACCGATATCAAAATAGACACCCATCATGGCGGGACGCAGGTCATCGTTGGAAACCGCGAACAGGGTTTTGTTTATAGCTTTCAGCATAATGTCTTTCGTCGTGCTGAGGGTCGTTCCCTCATCCAGATTAGGCACTTCCGGAAACTCATCGGGATCGTCGCCAACCAGCTTATAGGTCCCTTTGTCAGTACGGAACTTAATATTGAATTTGTCATCCACTTCGAATGCCACGGGTATATCCGGCAGCTGGCGAAGGGTTTCAATCAACCGTCGGGCAGGGATGGCAACGGCTCCGTCTTCCTCGATATCAGCGTCCATATATTCGATGATGGAGATCTCCAGGTCGGTTGCCGTCAGGCGAATCTTGCCGTCCTCACTCTTAAATAAAATGGTTTCCAGAATAGGAAGGGTTGCCTTATTTGGCACGGCACCCGAAACGGCGGAGAGTGCTTTTACAAGTTCACTGCTCGATACATTAAATCTCATGTTCTTAAATTTTATGCTGAATTTTCAATACGTAATTGCTGCGAAAAGCGCTTTTCAAAAGGTACCGTATACTAATAAATCCTCGCTCTCTTAGCAACTGAAGATAAGGACATAATTTATCGTCTGAAGCTCTTTTTTTATAGCCCTGCGATTCAAAAACCAGGCTCTGAAGCTTCGAGTCAGTTTGCCTATATTTGGAGGAAAGGTTTCGCCTGAAACAGGACAGTTTTTTGTAATTATATTTGGCCATATGCAATACGAAATACGTGTTGCATATTCCTTTAATCTTAAATATCAATTATCAGCAACGTGCGCATTCTACTGATTGGTCCGACAGCTGTAGGCAAAACCTCTGTTTCGCTCGATCTTGCGAAGCGGCTCAATGCTGAAATTATTTCCGCAGATTCCCGCCAGTGCTACAAGTATATGAATATCGGGACCGCTACCCCGACGGAGGAGGAGCTAAACAGCATAACGCACTACAATATCTCCATCATTGATCCCTCGGTCAAAGACAGTGCGGCCGACTATTACGAACGGGCTATGAAGTGGGAGGAGGAGATAAAGGCGAAAGGAAAAAATATTCTCTATGCCGGTGGCAGCACCCTGCACCAGCAGTGCATTATCAAACCTTTAGACGACATACCGGACGCCAATGAAGAACACATTGCGGAGCTGGAGCAGCGTATCGAAGAAGAAGGGCTTGATGCATTATTCGCACAGCTTCAGGAAGTCGATCCCGATTACGCCGCGGCTATGGACGGGATGAATCCACAGCGCATCGTTCGGGCCCTGGATGTCTGGATGCAGACGGGCAAGCCATTCAGCTCTTTTCACAGTGACGACGAAGCTTTTGAATTGCCTCCGGACACCTATGTATTCGGCCTACGGCGCGACCGTCAGAATCTCTACCGGCGTATCAACAAACGCGTGGACCTTATGTTTGAAAAGGGATTTCTGGAAGAAGTACGCTCTATACTTGATATGGGATACACATTGCAAGATCCGGGCCTTAATACCGTTGGCTATAAGGAAGCCATTGCTCACCTGAAGGGCGAACTGAGCCGGGAGAAAATGATCAAAGACATGAAGACACAGACCCGGAGATATGCCAAGCGCCAGATCACCTGGTTCAAGCGCTGGGATTTTGTACAGTGGATTGACCTTGACGATATCGGCACGGAAGAGGCAGCAGAAAAAGTGCTTCAACATTTAGCAGCTAAGTCAAATAAAGATTAACTTTGACCTCTGATTACATTTGATGTACTGTTTTACCGGTCCGGGCAGTATCAATAGGTAGCAGCCGCTAAAGGCAAGGCCCGGAAGCGAAACAGGTGAACGAAGAATACAGATATTAATTAAACCCATTTATGTACAAAGCAACTGTAAACGTAACACTACGCAAATCCATTTTAGATCCACAGGGTAAAGCAGCGCACCATGCCCTCCAGAATCTGGGCATGAAAGAAATTGACAGCGTACGGATCGGCAAGTTTATTGAAATGGATATTGACGCTGAGAATAAAGAACGGGCCCATACGATAGCCGAGAATGCCTGTGCCCAGCTTTTGGCAAATGAGGTAATGGAAGATTTTAATGTTACGATTCACGAAAACTCAGAATAACATCTATGCTTGACCCGTTTACCGTTGTGCTTGGAAATGAACCCGGCACGCAAGAAGAGACCTCGCCTGATGTTGAAGTTGAAACATTGCAAAAAGAGGAAGAGGATGAAGAAGAGGAAAACCCCTGGCGGGTAATCCTTTTTGATGACGATGTACATACTTTTGATGAGGTCATCAACCAGCTGATCAAAGCACTGGGCTGCACTGAGGATCATGCCGAAAAACTTACCTTCAAGGTTCACAATGAAGGCAAGGCCAAGGTTTTTGAAGGCAGTTTTGAAGAGTGCTTTCAGGTCAACGGCACCCTAAAAGAAATTCAACTTATCACCGAAATAAAAGGATAAATTGTGTCAGCAACATTTGGAGTAATAGTATTTCCCGGTTCAAACTGTGACCATGATGCCTACCATGCCCTGGCTCATGTAATGAATGCAAAAGCCAAGTTCCTCTGGCATAAGGATACCGACTTGTCGGGCATCGACTTCTTATTGATTCCGGGAGGCTTTTCATATGGCGACTACCTGCGTTCGGGTGCTATAGCACGTTTTTCCCCGGTAATGCAGGAAGTTACGCAGTTTGCAATGGCCGGCGGACCCGTTCTGGGCATATGCAACGGATTTCAAATTCTTCTGGAGGCCGGTTTGTTGCCCGGTGCCATGCTGCACAACGAAAACCTCCGCTTTGTTTGCAAGCAGGTTCACCTGCGCTGTGAGTCAACCAACTCCATGTTTACCCGCTCATTGAAACCCAAACAGGTTATACAGGTACCCGTTGCCCACGGTGAAGGCAACTATTTTACCGATGATGACACCCTGAAGGAGCTTCAGGATAACGACCAGGTTGTTTTCCGCTATTGTGATGCGGAAGGTGAGGTCAGCGAAGAGGTCAATATTAACGGTTCTATTGATAACATCGCCGGCATATGCAATAAAAAGCGCAATGTAATGGGCATGATGCCTCATCCGGAAAGAGCCGTTGAAAAGCTGCTGGGATCGGATGACGGTAAGCTTATATTTGAATCCATCCTCAACGAATTGGCAGTTGCATAGCATAAGCAATTTTATATGAGCGAACAGGAAACAGAAACCACCAAAAAGCTCTATAGCAAAGGCCTTACCAAGAGCTATCGCAAGCGTACGGTTGTTTCGGATGTTTCCATTGATGTTAAGCAGGGAGAAATCGTCGGACTTCTGGGCCCGAACGGTGCAGGAAAGACGACCTCATTCTACATGTTTGTTGGGCTGGTTCAGCCGGATGACGGCCATATTTTTCTGGACGACAAGAAGCTAACGAATATGCCCATGTACAAACGGGCGCGCCTCGGTGTGGGTTACCTCTCACAGGAAGCCAGTGTGTTTCGGAATCTTACGGTTAGGGAGAACCTGGAATCCATTCTGCAGTTTTTCTCCTTCAGCAAAAAAGAGATTAAACAGCGGGTTGATGAACTTATAGAAGAATTTGGCCTTGAGCGAGTGGTTGACAACAAGGGCTACAGCCTTTCCGGCGGGGAGCGTCGCAGAACCGAAATTGCCCGTGCGCTGGTAACCGATCCCAAATTCATACTGCTGGATGAGCCCTTTGCCGGCGTTGACCCCATTGCGGTTGAAGATATTCAGGAAATAGTGGCACAGCTCAGGCATCGGAATATCGGTATTTTCATTACCGATCATAACGTACATGAAACACTGGCAATTACAGATCGTGCCTACTTGATGTTTGAAGGCAAAATTCTGATGGAAGGCTCGGCCGACAAACTTGCCGAAGACGAAGACGCACGAAGGCTGTACCTGGGCAACCAGTTCAAGCTCGACCGCTACAGCTGAATGGAACACAGAATTAGCAGTAATTGCTGATTTTCGCGGAAAGAATAAATCAATTTTAAAAAAATGCAGGAAATTACCGTACAGGAACTCAAGAACAAGATCGACAATAAGGAAGACGTCTTTATACTGGACGTCCGTGAGCCCTTTGAACAGTACCAGTCAAACCTGGACTATGACCATTCTAAGCTGATACCGGTTGGAGAACTGGGTGAGCGCATGGACGAAATTCAATCACAAAAAGATTCAGAGATCGTCTGCCTTTGTCGAAGCGGCGGTAGAAGCGCAAAAGCCTGTGATATGCTGGAGAGGGAAGGATTCGAAAACGTTAAAAACCTGAAAGGCGGCATCAACAAGTGGGCCCAGGAAATTGACAACAGCCTGCCGGTTTATTAGTTACTGATGGATTGATGGATTGATTTACTGAGGGACTGAGGGAATGGTTGAGGAACTGATTTACTGAATTGTTGAGTGAGTGGGTGCATTGATGATATGGTAACTTGCAAAAAATTTAAACAGGAAATTCACTCAACAAATCAACAACTCAATAATTCAACAATTACTACCCTCAGTAAATCAATCCCTCAGTCCCTCAATAATTATCATCAAACCATTGCTGCGATTTGGTTCAGCAGCTCTTCGTTGCTTTCGGTGTTTTTGAGTACTTTCAGCAGGCTGGTCATTGACTCTTTCGGTGATTTCTTCAGCAGGTAACGCCGCA
>DATFJD010000196.1:0-4109 GCA_035269475.1 Halalkalibaculum sp. | reverse complement strand
GAGCAGCACTCCATTACTTTTGCCGCCGGACTTGCAGCGGAAGGGAAAAAGCCCTTTGCCGCTATTTACTCCTCTTTGTTACAAAGGGCTTATGATCAGGTTATACACGACGTAGATATTCACAAGCTTCCGGTCGTGTTTTGTATTGACCGGGCCGGTGTTGCAGGTGCTGACGGCCCCACCCACCACGGACTTTATGACATCTCTTATCTCCGCGCCGTGCCGAATATGATTATCTCCTCGCCCATGAATGAACAGGAGTTGAGGGATATGATGTATACCGCCTCAAAATATGAAGAAGCAGCCTGGGCCATTCGCTATCCAAGAGGCGAAGCTACGGGTATGGACTTTCGAAAAGAGTTTCAATCGGTTGAGATCGGCAAAGGGGAATGCATCAGGGAAGGAGAAGATGTTGCCGTTCTCAGTTTCGGACCCATGGGCAACTATGTCATTGAGGCCCTGGATGAACTGGAAGAAGAAGGTATTAATGCCGGCCACTTCAACATGCGTTTCGCCAAGCCGCTGGATACCGAACTTATCAAACAGGTTTGCCAGACCTACCGTCATATCATTACTATTGAAGACGGCACCAAACTGGGCGGATTTGGTGGTGCGATAACCGAATTCCTGGCTGACAAACCCTACCATATACCGGTATCCATAATGGGCGTACCTGACCGCATCGTAGAACACGGAACCCAGCGGCAGCTGCACGATGAGGTTGGAATCGGTCCGGACGGTATCAAACAACAGGTTCGCGAGGCTTTGAAAACGCACTCTCTCAACGCGTAAATACTTCGAATACAGAACTCAGGGTATTTTATTAATCCATTAGAGTAACAATGTAATTCTCTGGCACACCTCAAGGGTTACAGAACCTTGGAGGTTTGGTATTCTATGTTAAGGGAATCTCGTATCAATCGGTTCAAATGTTGCGTCCCTGCGTATGGCCGTTTCAAGTTTTGCCCGGTAATCCTCTGCAGGAATTTCAATGCACCCGAATTGCGCAAGATGTTCGCTCCAAAATTGGGTATCCCACAGTTCAAAATTCCCTTGTACCAGGACTTTATGAGTCCAGTATAAAGCAACTTTAGATGCCTCTTTTGCCGTGCCGAACATGGACTCTCCAAAAAAAGCCGCACCCAGCGAAACACCATACTGCCCGCCTACCAGCTCCCACTCTTGATCGTAGACGCTCACAGAATGGCCATGTCCCAGTTCATGTAAATTACAGTAAGAATCGATTATCTCATCCGATATCCATGTGGAGTTGCGATCGGCACAGGCCTTCATCACCCGTCGAAATGCATGATCGAATTTTATATGGTAGTGATGATTGCGAATAATGCGACGAACATTAGAAGAGACTTTAAAATTGTCAAGCGGGATGATGCCGCGGCGACGGGAAGTATACCATTTAGCTTTTGGATCATCACGGGCATCCGCCATAGGGAAGATTCCATTGGCGTATCCTGTCAGTAAATCTTCAGGAGAGATCATACAGCAAATATTAAAGCGGGATAGCATCCCGCTTTATGAAATTGGTTTCCATTAAAACTTACACCCCAAAAAGGCGTCACCGCTTCCGATAGGTGATCCGGGAGGAGGCGAAAGTGGCGGAGTCATCTCTTCAATGCGCTCCGGATTTTCCATGAATCCGTCAATCAGTTTTGCGCCGTAGTTGTAAGCCGCGAGCCACTGTTCGCTTTCAGTTGCCTTTTCCTCGTTATTGAGGAAATCATACAGTTCAAGCAGCTTTTCGTTGCTGATTGCCCTTACCTGGCTGGAAGCATCATCGTTTGCTGCCAATTGTATCATGTTGTATAAGGTAACAAAGTTTACTGCTCTTTGAATGGCACCGTCATATCCGTCCAAAGGCTCTGCCTTCCACGTATTCTCAATGATCTTGTCTATCATTTCTGCCAGACCAAGAAGCTCAGAATTTCGTGCTTCAAAATCGACAAGCCGGGCGGCACGGTTGGCATTGAATAACAGCGAGGTTGTGGCATGAGCTGCCGTTTCAGCCGCACCCAGCGGGTCAAAAGCGGGATCGGTGTGACTGTTAAACAACTCGCGTGATCCATAATAACCAATGGGGCGAGGCGGTATAATATCGACTATATTTTCGGGCATTCGCAGAGCTTCAACCGAAATAGTGCTCAACATGGCATCAAGGGCGGCTCGCTGCTGTCCGGCTGGTACCGGTTCGGGTCCCGACTGCATATCACCACGCAATTTGTAGGAATAATCCATGCCGCCGATCAGCTTAACGGTTCCTTCAATCTGGTAGCGGTGGAACAGGTAAATAGGCACCAGGGCGTCTTCGAGCATTGCCATGGGCCGGCCCATCGGTATGCTCGCTTCCCCGAAATTCTGTAACGCAATTTCACGGACATTCATAAGGTGGTTCAGCTGATCCACAGCATCGGTGCCGTTATCCCACAGGTGGCCCTTTGGGTGAGCACCTCCCTCGGGGCGCGCATCGGAATCTGATATATAAAGCAGCCCATCCTCGAAAGCTTTATTCAAAATGTCATCAAGGCCCTGCTTGACATCCGTTCCTTCAGGGAAATCCTGGTATCCGTAAGCCACTGTTACCTTATCCCATTCCCCGATACCGGTATCATAGGCTTCGGACAAATCCAGGGTACCGTCTTCATTGATATTAACCTTGGGGGCCGGGTAGTCCATAACCGATGCCCTGCTATTGGTACTCGCGGCAAAATTATGTGCAAGGCCGATGGTATGTCCCACTTCATGGGCTGAAAGCTGCCTGATGCGAGCCAGCGCCATGTCCATCATGGGATCGTTGACCGTTTTCCCATTCTTGTAGGGAGATAACAATCCTTCTGCAATCAGGTAATCCTGCCGTACCCTTAGCGAGCCAAGCAGTACGTGCCCCTTGATTATTTCGCCGGTCCTTGGGTCAACAACCGAAGATCCGTATGACCAACCGCGCGTAGAACGATGCACCCAGTTGATGACATTGTATCGAACATCCAGTGGATGTGCGTCTTCCGGCAGCATCTTGACCTGGAAAGCATCTTTATAGCCGGCAGCTTCAAAAGCCTGGTTCCACCAGCGTGCGCCTTCAAGCAGGGCACTTCTCACCGGTTCCGGGGTCCCGGGATCGAGGTAATAGACAATGGGCTCGACAGGTTCGCTCATTTCCGCGCCCGGATTCTTCTTCTGCAGGCGATGCCGGGTGATAAAGCGTTTGGTCAGCGATTCACCTATAGGGGTGCTGTAATCCTGATAGGCGGTGCCAAAATACCCGGACCGGGTATCAAAAACTCTCGGTTCATAGTTGCCATCGGGTAATTCCACAAAGGAGTGGTGCTGCCGAACCGTTACCGCATCAGATGTGGGTGTTACCGAACGGATATATCCACCCGAGGCATCACCGGTAAATGTAAGTGTTGCCTCAAACTCCGTATTCTTCGGGAAATTCATGGTTCCTTCCTTATACAGTGCCGAACGGGAATCATCCAGCCGGTAATTTCCCTGGTTCATGCCTTTCAGCCTGTCAACTACCCCATGGGCATCGCGCAACAGAAAATCCGTGGCATCAACCAGGATGCGCCCGTTGCTCTCAGCGGCTACTTTAAATCCCCACAACACAGATTGTGCAAAGGCGTCACGCACCGATTCTTTTTCCTTCCGGTTATCCGTAATAGCCCTATAGGAGTAGTTCGGCTGTACCATCAGCACTTTAGGGCCGCGCCGGTCAAAATAAACAACACGATCGTCACCCAACTGATTACGGTCGAGCCCGATATCGTTGGAACCTACACCGGCAGCCAGCGAGTTTACGTACAAAAATTCACGGTCCAGCTCATCGATCTCCAGCCAGACCTTTCCATTTGCTTCATCCCAGTAGTAGGTAAAGAAACCTTCCTGTTTTTCAAGGCCTTTTGTTTTTTCGCTGATGGAAGGAGTCTCGTCCTGTGCCTGAACCTGAGGCGCTCCAATAAAACAGAGACAAAGAAAAGCCACGGCGATTGCTGACAGTTTATTCATAGTCGGTAATTCATTTGGTTGATGTTGATCAAGGAAGGATTAATTAACCAACTTTCAGGGAAACAATAAAATGAAAGGAAATTTTTTAA
>DATFJD010000195.1:0-3391 GCA_035269475.1 Halalkalibaculum sp. | reverse complement strand
TATTTACCTGACAAACAATGACAGCGAGCTGGTTTCCATCCGCTACGACGGAACCGACGAGCAGGTACACGTGAAGATAACGGGAGCAACCATACCGGGGGAAGACGAACCCGAAGAAGCGGATATTATACTGATGGCCCCGGAAGGAGATCAGGCACTGGCTCAGATTAACAATGATCTCTACACCGTTACCGTACCTATTACTGGAGATGCCCCGAAAATTAGTGTCGGCAATCCCGATCGTGCCTCATTCCCGGCTCAGAAACTGACGGATATAGGCGGACAGTTCCCGGCCTGGAGCTGGAACGGCAACACAGTTCATTGGTCTATAGGCAATGGACATTTTATGTATGACCTGACGGCTGCTGCTCAACACAGGCAGGCACAAAAACAGTATGATCGTCAAAACAAGAAGGATGAAAAGAATGGAAATGATGACGAGGAAGGAGATAGTGAAGAAAAAGCAGGGGACGATGATACTGAGGATCCCGATCGGCCGAAAGACTACGAGCCGGAAGAGCTGCGCATACAAATTCAAGCCAATCGTGACATTCCTTCCGGGGCGCTTGTATTAAGAGGTGCCCGGGTCATTACGATGAACGGGGATGAAATTATTGAGGATGCTGACCTGGTGATTGTCGACAATCGGATTGAATCGGTAGGTGCACGCGGTGAGGTGGATATTCCCGAAGGCGCAGAAGTGCGTGATATGAGTGGCAAAACCATCATCCCGGGCTATGTCGATACGCATGCCCATGTTCGGCCTTTCCGCAATCTGCATCAACCGCAAATCTGGTCATTCATGGCCAACCTGGCTTACGGAGTCACCACGCTTCGCGATCCACAGACAAGCACTACTGACCTGCTAACCTATGAAGATATGGTGAAAACAGGTCAGATTCTGGGTCCGCGCATCTATCAAACCGGTCCCGGCGTCTTCTGGTCGGAACAGATCAAAAACCTGGACCATGCCCGCGATGTCATGAAGCGATATAGTGACTACTATGATACCAAAACCATCAAAATGTATGTAGCAGGTAACCGCGAACAGCGTCAGTGGATTCTGCAGGCAGCAAAAGAACAGGAGCTGATGCCCACAACCGAAGGCTCCCTGAACATGAAACTGAATATGACCATGCTTATTGACGGCTATCCGGGCCAGGAACATAACTACCCCATCACTCCGGTCTACGAAGATGTCATTAAAACCACCGCGGAATCCAAGATGGCCTACACGCCTACGCTGCTGGTTACCTACGGCGGCCCCTGGGCGGAAAATTACTTCTATGCCCACGAAGATCCCTCAAATAACCAGAAACTGCGCTATTTTACCCCGAGCAGGGATCTCGACGGCAAAGCAAGACGTCGCGGTGCGGGCTGGTTCCATGAGGAGGAGTACGTGATGGAAGAGCAGTCGCAAACCGTAAAACAAATCTACGATGCAGGTGGTATACTGGGCGTGGGCAGTCACGGACAGCTCCAGGGACTCGGCTACCACTGGGAGCTCTGGGCTATGGCCTGGGACGATATGGACCCCCACAAGGCGCTGCGCATCGCCACTATTCTGGGAGCGCAAGCTTTGGGCCTGGATCAGGACCTGGGAAGCATTGAAGCAGGCAAGCTGGCAGATCTGGTTATCCTGAATAAGAATCCGCTGGATGACCTGCGCAACTCAAAAGACATAGATTACGTCATGAAGAACGGCCGCATGTACGACGATGAAACGCTCAATGAAGTGTGGCCGAGAGATCGTGAAACAGGTCCCTTGTGGTTTCACACAGAACAGCCAGAAAACCTGCCGGGTATTAAGAAGATGAACTGAGTTTCAAAGAGCCGGATTCCTCTTTGTAATTACCTGCCGGGAAGGTACGCGGACCGTACGAAATGGCGTCAACCGCAGAGTGGTGGACGAGGGGAGGCTAACCCACAAACAAGCTCTGAGAGATCCTTTGGAGTACTCCGGCATAACGAGTACACAACCTCGGTGGCATGACATCATTCACCTCATTCATCGCTACGTGGTGGATGCAAAAACCGGCGTATAAGAAGAGTTAAAATCTTAATCGAATTCTGATTCTATGCAATTTAATCAGATCAAAGAAACCTGTCTGTATGTGCAAGATTTAGACCGCACCGAAAAATTCTACAGTGAAATTCTAGACCTGGAAGTCATATCCAGATCAAAAGGTCGTCATATTTTTTTTAAAGCCGGGACCTCTGTTTTGCTATGCTTTATAGCTGAAGCCACCAAGCAGGAGAATAACTTGCCCGGACATTTTGGTGAGGGCAACATGCACATCGCGTTCGAATTGCCCAAAGAAAAGTACGACGATACGAAAGCCGAACTGAAATCAGCCGGTATTGAAATTGAACACGAACAGCAATGGAGTGATGAATACCGGTCCTTTTACTTCCGAGATCCTGACGGGCATTCCATAGAGATTGTACCTGCGGGTATGTGGGATTAAATGGAATCCTACTTCTATAATCTAAAAGAGTTATCACTAACCGCCTCATCCATCGCTCCGCGGTGGATGAAAACACCCGACGCTCCGCGTCACCTTCTAGAATCTTTCAACCCCTCCATTTTTTCGTAATAAAATGTCAAAACGGTTCAATTAGCAGAACGCTTTGTTTAGTTTAAACGCTTAGTTACGCGTTCTCCTTAGGAGTTAAAATTCTTACTTATAAAAACCAATCCCGAAATTCCATGAAGCGTTATTTCCTTCTTCTCCTGATTTTCCTCATTTCCTATTCAACAAAAGCCCAAGCCCAGGATCTCACCATTGATCCCAAAATGTATGACATTATTGAAGCCGTAAGTGCCGAACGGCTGGAAGCAGATATCAGAACGCTTGCCGGTTTCGGAACGCGGCATACCATGTCAGATACTACCTCAGACACCCGGGGAATCGGTGCCGCCCGGCGATGGATTAAAAGTGAATTCGAAAAAATCAGCGAAGCGTGCGGCGGCTGTCTGGAAGTCAGGGAACAGCGCACACTTGTTGAGGGCGACCCCGACAGCCGTATCTACGAAGATACCTGGGTCGTAAATGTCTACGCCGTCCTTAAGGGAGAGACGCATCCCAACAATTATATTATCATGAGCGGAGATATTGATAGCAGGGCCTCGGATATCAGAAATTATACCATCGATGCTCCCGGAGCCAACGATAATGCATCCGGAATGGCAGGTGCTATTGAAGCAGCACGCGTTCTTTCTAACTATGAGTTTGAAAACAGTATTATTTTTGCAGGCTTATCCGGAGAGGAACAGGGACTTTACGGCGGACGTCATATGGCAGAGATGGCTAAGGAAGAAGGCTGGAATATCATCGGGGTACTCAATAACGACATGATAGGAAATATTGAAGGTGTGGATGGAGTGATC
>DATFJD010000194.1:0-9102 GCA_035269475.1 Halalkalibaculum sp. | reverse complement strand
AGACATTTCTTTATTTCTAACTACCTGTTTGATGAGCCGCTAATATAAACCTGTTTAGGGACTGATTAAAACCAAATTCATGAATAACATTCCTAAATTAATTTTCCTGCAGATCGCGCAGATGGCTATGATTGATTTTTTTGAGGGCTTTGTAAAACAATCAACCTAAGACTAAGAAGGAAATTTTGATCGGACAGCTTGTCCGATCAAGATAAACCCGGATTTTACTTAAGTCTTTGGAAGAATTTAATTTTCAACCTGCATTAGTTACACCTCCAAAACCGATGCTGGCGCTTAAAGTTATTTGTGTATGTCTTTCTGAGTAGCGTAATATTTGAGTAGCGTAATATTAAAGACAAAAGTGTTGGTCGGGTAGACAACCCGACCAACATGTTTTACATATTTTTCTGAGATGTTTTAATAATATGTAGATAATCAACTCGCGAACCGACATGAGTTCCTTAGACCGGAAATTGCTTAAGCATTTTTGGACCGCTGATGTCACAGATCTGCGTGCCAATTTTCCCATTTAAAGTCTTCCGGCACCCTTCCACCATTCCACAATTCAATCATGGCAATAGCAGCATCGAATAGAATTACCCTTTAGGGGAACTATTTTGTATCATTTTCACCTTACATTTCAAAAAATTCCATTTAGAGAATTAACCCCATTACAGTTGAGCATTCGATTCATCTTTTTCATTTTCGCACTGGCATGTAATGCCTTTGCCCAGGAGTCTGCCTCCGTCAGCGGCTATATAACCGATGCCGAAACCGGGGAAACCCTAATTTCAGCAAATATAGCGCTGGAAGGAACCCGCAAGGGCACCTCCTCCAATACCTCCGGATATTATTCCATAACCAATATTCCTCCGGGTGACTACACCCTGGTCACCTCCTATATAGGCTACCGGCAATTTTCTCAGGAAATTACCCTGGAGGAAGGAGAAAACCTGCGGCTCGACATCCGGTTACAACCTGAAGGCTATCAGCTGGAAGAACTCATCGTGGAGTCTGAAGCAGAAAAAAGGGAACAGAAAAATATCGGGGTAGCCCAGGTACAGACCGAACTGATAAAAAAGGTGCCCTCGGTATTCCAGGCCGATGTGTTCCGCTCCATTCAGCTGCTGCCCGGGGTGAAAGCCTCGTCTGACTTTTCAAGCGGCCTCTATATTCGAGGAGGAAGCCCGGACCAGACCCTTATACTATTAGACCGGACTACGGTCTACAATCCCACGCACTTTTTCGGCTTTTTCTCAACCTTCAACCCGGATGCGGTAAAAGATATCCGGCTTTACAAAGGCGGTTACCCGGCTAAGTACGGTGGCAGGCTTGGGTCGGTACTCACAATTTATAATAAAGACGGCAACCGCAATGAATTTGCCGGCTCAGCTACCCTGGGGCTGCTGGCCTCGCGATTTTTGATTGAGGGACCGTACAAAAAAGGATCATACATGATAGCCGTTCGAAGGTCAACCCTGGAACCGCTGCTTGCAGCCTTAAGAAGCTCTTTTGACAACATACCGGATAAGTTCTACTTCCTGGACCTAAACGGTAAGTTCAACTTCGATGCCAACGAGAATAACAAGTTCTCCCTGGCCTTTTACTCGGGAAGCGACAATGTGGATTTTCCCTTTGCCGAAGATGCCAGCATAAGCCTGAATTATGGAAACCAGACACTAAGCGGAAATTGGAGCCATATTTTTTCGGAACGGCTTTTTGGGAACCTGACCCTTACCGGCTCCCGTTATTTCAACTTCCCGTCCTTCAATATTGCTACCACCCCTTTTAAGAGAAATAATAATATCTATGATTTCTCAATCAAGGGTGACCTGGAATACCTGGCCGGGGAAAACCATGAGCTTGAGTCCGGTTTTTGGGGCGGTCTGCTTACCCTCAAACTGCAGGATGAATTTGACGGTGTAGAAACCTTCAGCTCGCGCATTCAAACCAGCTATGCCTCTTGGTACCTGCAGGATACCTGGCAAATATCCCCCAAATGGAAGCTCAAGCCCGGTGTTCGCATCAACGCTTTCAGCGAGGGAAACTACATACGAGTTGAACCCCGCTTTTCAGCTGAATACGAGCCGGTAGAAAGCCTGCGTTTCCAGGCGGCCTATGGGCGATACAATCAGTTTTTAACACTGATAACCAATGAAGCATTTTCCGGGTTTGACGTCTGGCTGACCACCGACAACGGGGTGACTCCTGCTTTCGGCGACCAATATGTATTGGGGGCAAAAACCGAACCCTGGGAAGGATATGGCTTTGATGTTGAAGCGTACTTTAGAACCATGGAAGACCTATTTGAACTCGATCCTTTTCTTCCCGATCCGGCCGGGCTTGACTATCCCGATCTCTTCCGGTTTGGAACCGGCTACGCATATGGTGCGGAATTTCTTTTCGAAAAGCAGGCGGGCAAGCTTAGCGGTTTTCTGGGTTATACCTTTAGCGTGACCCGCAGGAAATTCCCGAACTTCAATGAACCGATCGGCGGAAACCGGCCCAGGTTCTATCCTCCGAAGTATGACCGCTCGCACGATATCAACCTGGTACTCGATTACAAACTCAGTACCCGCTGGAAAGCAACGATGGCCTTCAACTATGCAACCGGACAGGCCTACACCAAACCCCTGGGAAGAACCGTTGCCCTGAACTTTCCTTTCTCCAGCTCTGAGGGTTCCGGTACGGTTGTAGATCAGTTGATTGTCGGTAAGGTAAATGCGTCCAGGCTCCCTGCGTATCACCGCCTGGACTTGTCATTCAGCAGAGCCGGAACTTTTTTAGGTGCCGGAGAGGCAGAGTGGCAGTTTCAAATAATTAACGTCTACTCCAGGCGCAATGTCTGGTTTTATAACTATGACCTGAATTTCCCGGTCACAAGGGAAGCGGTACGTTTGCTGCCCATTTTACCAAGCGTTTCTTACACTATTAACTTTTAGATATGCTCAGAATTTATATCCTAATATCATTGGCAGCTTTGCTCACCCTGGCAGGGTGTGATCTATATCCCCAGGATGAATATCGCGAATTTTATGTGGTAGAGTCCTACCTGGTTGCCAATCGTACCTTACCCGAGATCAGGCTTAGCCGCACAGTATCTCTTGAAGAACAATACAATGTACAGGAAGCGGGCATCAACAATGCCGAAGTTGAGATGTATTTGCTTGCTGAAGACGGGTCCATAGAAGAAACCTATACCTATCAGAATAATCCCGGCAATACCAACAGTGTTTACAGAATCTTCAGCCAAGAACTTGTCATTCCCGGCAGAAGCTACCGGCTGCAGGTAACGTTTCCGAATAACAGCGATACCCTTCGGGCCACCACCCTTGTTCCGGGTGATTTTCAAACGGTCGGTAGCGTCGCTGATTCGGTTGTTTATCAATCTCCGCAACAGATTACCGTTACAACTACCCAGAGCGAATATCCCGGGCGGCAGTCTTACTTCGTTTTTTCCGTTATTGCTGCAGAACCTACCGAAAATAACCTTACGCCCTTTTACCGTGACCAGGTCTTTGACCAGGATGAAGATATCGAAGACTTTGAGATTAACTCCTCCGGCATCATCAATGAAGGAAATTATGACATCAACAGTGACGGCACCCTTACGTTGCGGGTTCCCTGGCTTGCGGTTGCTTTTTATGAGTTCAACGCCATTGTAGCTAACACCATTGATGACAACCTGTATGATTTTATCCGGTCACAGGAGGTCCAGACAGGTAGCGGGCCCTCAATTCTGCCGCCGGGTGAAATCCAGAATATTATTTATAATGTGGAAGGCGGAATCGGTATTTTCGGGAGCCTGGCCAGCGACACCAACATTGTCTATATCGAAAGATCCATTGAAAGTGAGGAACAGGCAAACTAAGCCGCCGGCACGCCCGTTAGAAAACCTGTTACCGTAAATTCGTTGATCCCTTTAATTAACGTACATCTATGCAAAGTCTGAATATGAAAAAACTGACAGTTGCTACAGCCCTGCTGGCCTTTGCGCTTTCCATATTTGTACCGCTTGAAGCCTTTTCCCAAAGTGAAGAGAGCTTTACGCTGGCCCGGATTAAATACAGGGGCGGGGGCGACTGGTATAATGATCCCTCTTCCCTAAAAAACCTTATTGAGTTTGCCCAAAGCCGGGTGCCTATTTCCATAGATACGGAGTATGAAGATGTGGCAATCGGCAGCAGGGATTTATTCCGGTACCCTTTTGCCTTTCTGACCGGCCACGGAACCATAAGCCTGAACCAGACGGAGGCATCGAACCTGAGGGATTATCTCAATAACGGGGGTTTTCTCTACATTGATGACGATTATGGTTTGGACGAGCACTTCAGAAAGGTGATCGGACAAATTTTTCCCAATGAAGAACTCATAGAGATCCCGTTTGAGCACGAAATTTACCATCAGGTTTACGATTTTCCCAACGGGCTCCCTAAAGTACACGAGCATGACGGGAAAGCGCCGCGAGGCTTCGGATTGTTTCGTGAAGGCAGGCTGGTTCTCTTCTATACCTACGAATCGAACCTGGCCGACGGCTGGGCCAATCCTGAAGTTCATCAAAATCCTGAGTCAATCCGTCAACAAGCCCTGCAGATGGGAACCAACATCCTGGTATATGCCCTTACTAATGGAAGGTGAATCAGGTTGCAGGATACAGGATGCGGGGTGCAGGTTGTAAGGCTGGAGAGAGGTAACACAAATCAATATTAAACATTCAACATTTAGAATTTAACATTATCTTTTTTTTCGAGATATTAGAACTCATGATTTTTACCAAGACATAATCTTACCGATGATCATACCAATTGCGAGCGACCACGCCGGATTTGAAGCCAAAGAGAAAGTAAAACAGATACTTGAGGATATGGGTCACATGCCCGTTGACTTCGGCACCCACTCCGAAGATTCAGTCGACTATCCGGAATTTGCTGTACAGGTTGCCCAAAAAGTAGATGAGGGAGAGCATGAGCAGGGTATTTTGATTTGCGGCAGCGGCCAAGGCATGTGCATGACGGCCAACAAATTTAAGAATGTCAGGGCCGCGCTCGTTTATAGCGAGAAAACAGCAGCCTTAACACGCCGGCACAATAACGCCAATCTTCTATGCCTTCCCGGCCGTGAACTCAATGAAGACGAGCTGAAGGTTATTCTGAAGGCCTGGTTTGATGCCGATTTTGAAGGAGGCCGCCACGAACGACGTGTCAACAAAATTCACTCACTAACTGAGAACAACTAGTCAATACATGAAATCTCTAGCTGAAAAAGACGCTGCAATTTTTGGATTGCTCGATGAAGAACGTCAACGACAAAATGAAAACCTGGAACTTATTGCATCCGAGAATTTTGCATCAAAAGCGGTTATCGAAGCCATGGGATCAACCCTTACAAATAAGTATGCCGAAGGGTTACCCGGCAAGCGCTATTACGGCGGCTGTGAAGTGGTTGACAAGGTTGAAAATCTAGCCCGGGATCGGGCGAAGGAATTATTCGGTGCCGAATGGGTGAATGTTCAGCCGCATTCCGGCGCCCAGGCAAATGCTGCCGTATACCTCAGCTTTATGAAGCCTGGCGAAACACTGCTCGGGCTCGATCTATCTCACGGCGGGCACCTGACTCACGGTTCACCGGTTAATTTTTCCGGCATTCTATATAATTCAGAATTTTACGGCGTGGATAAAAAGACGGGCCGCATTGACCTGGACGAAGTCAGAACCAAGGCCAAAGAGATCAAGCCAAAATTGATCTCCATCGGCGCCTCGGCTTATCCCAGGGATTTCGACTATGAAGCCTTTCGCGATATAGCGGATGAGGTCGGCGCCTATCTCTGGATGGATATGGCACACACAGCCGGGCTTATCGCGGCGGGGCTGCTCAATAATCCCTTGCCGCACTGCCACGTGGTGACCACCACAACCCATAAGACCCTGCGGGGTCCGCGCGGGGGAATGATCTTGCTGGGCAAAGATGGCGAAAACACACTGGGTGTGGAAGCACGTAAATCGGGCCGCACCAAACAGTGGAGCGAAGTGCTCGACTCTGCTGTATTCCCGGGAACACAAGGCGGTCCGCTTATGCATGTGATCGCCGCCAAAGCCGTCTCTTTTAAAGAAGCGCTCAAGGATGACTTCAAAAGCTACCAGCAAAAGGTGCAGAAAAATGCCAAAGTCATGGCCGAAGCTTTTAAAAGCATGGATTATAATCTCGTAAGCGACGGTACCGACAATCACCTGATACTCGTCGACTTGAGAAACAAGGGCCTCACGGGCAAAGTTGCGGAAGAAGCACTGGATGAAGCCAATATTACCCTAAATAAAAATATGGTGCCCTACGATACGGAAAGTCCATTTGTCACTTCAGGTATTCGAATAGGGTCTCCGGCTATGACAACGCGGGGTTTTGGGGAGGATGAATTTAAACAGGTAGCCCGCCTGATTGACAACGTGCTGCAGGACCCTGAAAACGAGTCCCTGCTTAGTACCGTTAAAGGGGAGGTAAAGGAGCTTTGCGCACACTTCCCGCTGTATGATTTCGTAACTGCATAAACTAATATTTCTAATCACCTGAGGCACCGGCCGGCAAGAGTCGGCTCATTGCCTGAGTGGCTACACTATTTATGGCCCCATCTGAAGAACGTCAAATTATGACCCAGGATCCTCCCAAGGCAAAAGCCGCGGCGGATCGAACCAGTGACATGTCGTTTCTGGAACACCTGGAGGAGCTTCGCTGGAGGCTGATAAAGGGCCTCGGCGGGCTTGCGGCAGGTATGATCATTGCCGTTTTCTTTAGCGATTTTCTGGTAAACAAAGTGATGCTGGGGCCCACCCGTGCCGATTTTATTGTTTACCAGATTCTTGGAATCGACGCCATCGACCTTACCCTGCAAAGCAGAAAGCTCCCCGGACAATTTTTTACCTACTGGGGAACCTTGATTCTTATGGGTTCCATCATTGGTTCACCGGTTCTTTTTTACCAGTTGTGGGCTTTTGTGGAGCCGGCCCTGGAAAGTGCTGAGAAGTGGAAGAGCCGGCTGCATTCTTTGTTTATAACCTCCTTTTTTATAGCCGGGGTCTGCTTCGGTTATTTCGTTCTGGTTCCCTTTGCATTGCAGTTCTTCAGCCAGTTCCAGATATCGGATGTCATTCACAATGACTTTGATATCAATGAATACTTCAGTTCCCTTTCGATGTGGGTAATTTCCTGCGGCATCATCTTCCAGCTGCCGGTGGTGAGCTATTTTCTGTCAAAATTCGGATTGCTATCACCCGAATTTCTTCGCAAATACCGCCGTCACTCCATTGTGGCCTGTTTTATCATGTCAGCTTTCTTAACTCCGCCGGATCCTGTTTCCCAGGTCATCGTGGGCGTACCTTTGATATTACTCTACCAGCTATCGATTTGGGTAAGTAAGAAAGGGGTACAGCATCGCGAGAAAGAGCTTCAAAGGGCATTAAGCGGCTCGAATTAGATTCAATAAAGATTCCGAGTACTGTCATTTTAATATTTTATAGAGCCCATAAAATCCCTTACCTTTACGGGCTTAATTGACACTGTATATTTCATGTTTCCAAAATCAGCAATTTTAATTCTATTGGCTGCAGCCATGGCCTTCCTTTCCTGTTCGGGGCCCGTTACTCCCGAAAAGGTAACGGGGGAGTACCGAGGCGTACTTGAAAGCGAAGGGGGCGAGCTCGCATTCCCCATCACCATTAGCCATTCAGGAGACTCGATAAGTGCCTTTACCTCGAACGGTGCCGATACTGTTTACTACAATGACATTACTCTGAAGGAAGATTCGCTGATCCTGGGTTTCGACTACTATGATTCCTACCTGAGGGCGGAAGTTACCTTTAACGGATCCCTAACAGGCAAATGGAGCAGACGGGCACCGGACGGCAGGCGATCTGTAATGCCATTTAATGCCGAAAAAGGGGTAGATTACCGCTACCCGGAAACCTCACCGGAGAGTTATAATTTTGAGGGAAACTGGAAGGCCACCTTTACGGAAGATGAGGGAAACTTCCCGGCAGAGGGTAATTTTGTTTCGCAACCCGGGGGCAAGCTGTTCGGTACCTTTAAAAAAGAGACGGGCGACTACCGGTTTTTGGAAGGCTTTTATACGGATTCAACACTAACCCTTTCCACTTTTGACGGTGCTCATGCCTTTCTTTTCAAGGCGCGTTTGCAGCCTGACGGAAAATTAAAGGGAGACTTTTGGTCACGGGATGACTATCACGCAACCTGGACGGCAGAAAAAGGGGAAGCATCCCTTCGAAATCCGTTGCAGATTTCTGCCGAAGAAGCCGTCGGTAGAACCATGGAATTTGCATTTCCAGACCTGCAAGGTGACACGGTAAAGGCAACTTCCGCCCGCTTTGAAAACAAACCTATGCTTGTCTACCTGTTCGGTTCCTGGTGCCCCAATTGCGCCGATGAAACCAATATGCTGCGAGAAATTTATTCGGAAGAATATTCAAATAGCGACCTGCAGATTGTCGGCCTGGCTTATGAGTTTACCGGAAATTTCGAAAACGATGCTGAAATGGTAAGCCGGTACCGCAACAGGTTTGATATTCCGTGGACCTTGCTGGTTGCAGGGATAAACGATAAGGAAAAAGCAGCGGATACCCTGCCTTTCCTGGATAGTATTATTTCCTATCCAACCAGTATTTTTGTCGATCGCAATCATAAAATCAAGGCGATACACGTTGGTTTTAACGGGCCCGCTACCGGCAGCACCTACTTTCAGGAAATTCAACGATTTAAAAATCATATAAACCAGATTATCAATTAGAAGATGAAATACTACAAGCATCTCGCATTAATTTTACTCACGCTGTTCTTGCTTCAATCTTGCGGCCAGGATCCTACCGGCCCAGATTTCACCAACGTCCCCGCTCCTTATGACACTACCAGCGCCATAAGCAGTACTACAACCGAAGACGGACTCACTATCTACGTGATTGAAGAAGGCTTCGGTGCTTTTGAGGTGGTCAGCCGTGACCAGGTAAGGGTACGGTTCACCGGCAGAACTG
The DNA here is from genome assembly GCA_035269475.1 of Halalkalibaculum sp. Lineage (GTDB taxonomy): Bacteria > Bacteroidota > Rhodothermia > Balneolales > Balneolaceae > Halalkalibaculum. Next base: position 70 of record DATFJD010000194.1, on the reverse strand, counting down.
CTGACGGAAGAGTTTTTGACAGCTCTTATGCCAATGGGTTCTCCACTCCCCGGACCTTCCGAAATCTTAC
>DATFJD010000193.1:0-6894 GCA_035269475.1 Halalkalibaculum sp. | reverse complement strand
GATACGCCCAAGCAGGGAAGCGATCGCGTGCTGCTGGTATCGGTCATCATCCTGATGGTATTCGGCATTCTGGCCGTCTATTCCGCCATCGCCTATTTCGCGGAGTCGAAGCAGACCACTGCCGGCTCCATGGTGTTCGATCATGTGATGAAGCTTGGCATCGCCTTCCTGGTGCTGCTGATTTTTTCCAAAGTCGACTACCATCTTTTGGTGAAATTCAGCCGCTTTGGCATGGTATTAAGCTGGCTGCTGCTGATCGGCGTAATGATTTTCGGGAATGAAGTGTTCGGGGCAAAGCGATACCTGTACATCGGTGGATTCTCCTTCCAGCCCTCCTCTGTGGCTGCGGTAGCCCTGCTTATTCATGTAGCCGTCTTATTGGATGAAAAGCAGGAGTATATCAAGGATTTCAAGAAAGCATTCCTGCCTATCATGTTCTGGGTGGTCATTACCTGCGGACTGATCGGGCTCGAAGACTTCAGCAGTGCGGCCATTTTGATGGCTATGAGCCTGCTGGTCATGTTTATCGGCAGAATCAGCATAATGCAGCTGAGTACCCTGGTGGTAATCGGACTGATCGGGGCCTCGGCTCTCATCCTTCAGTCACCGGAGCGCCAAAGCCGTATCCAGCAGTATGTGGATCAGATTGTAGATATCAACAGCAATGAATTTAACGGCGAGGAAGGCTACCAGGCACAGCAGGCGCACATAGCCATTGCGCAAGGCGAAATTTTCGGTGTCGGTATTGGCAAAAGCACGCAGCGCGATTTCCTCCCTGCTCCATATAACGATTTCATTTTTGCCATCATCGCCGAAGAGTATGGGCTGCTCGGTTCCATCACACTGATTTTCATGTTCACCCTCATATTCTTTAGGGGCATGGCCAAGATCGCCAAAAATGCGCCTGATGTAGCAGGAACCCTGATAGCAGTATCGTGTACCCTGATGATTACGATTTATGGATTTGTGAATGCCGGGGTAGCCAGCGGCTTGCTTCCGGTTACCGGTTTGCCCATGCCCTTTGTGAGCTACGGGGGTACCAGCACCATTACCGCGGGATTGATGATTGGCATTTTACTGAATATTTCGAAACACGACCGCAAGAAACGAGCAGTGTTTTATGCATAGCATGACAAAGGACATATCATCGCAAGACAAACCAGCCACCTCCGCTATGAGTAGCCCACGGGTGCTCATAGCGGCCGGTGGAACTGGTGGTCACGTATATCCTGCCATTGCTATAGCCGATGCGCTCAAGGAAGTCCATGCGGAAACAGAAATTCTCTTTATCGGCACCAAGGACCATATGGAGTGGGATGCCGTCCCCAAAGCGGGTTATGATATCAAAAGCATCTGGATCAGCGGTTTCCACCGGAGGTTTACCTTGAAAAATATCCTCTTCCCCGTAAAACTTGGCAGCAGCCTTGTTCAGAGCTGGGCCATTCTATCACAATTTGAACCGGATGTTGTTGTCTCCTGCGGGGGCTTTGCATCCGGCCCGGTGGGATGGGTTGCATCCAAAAAGGACATCCCCCTGGTGCTACAGGAGCAAAACAGCTATCCCGGCGTGACCAACCGCCTCCTTGCTAAAAAAGCTGGGAAAATATTTACGGCATTCAAGCACGCCGACAGGTACCTGCCGCCCGAAAAAACCGAGATGGCCGGAAATCCGACGCGCAAGAACCTGGTCGAGGTTGATAAAGAAGCGGCCTACCGAGAGTTCGGTTTTGATAGCAATGAAAAGACCCTGCTGGTGCTGGGAGGAAGCGGTGGAGCCAGAAGTATTAATGAAGCCATGGCAGCCAATATTGAAAAGCTGCACAACGAGATGAATTTACAGATCATCTGGCAATGCGGATCACGGTATTATGACGAACTGCACATTCAGCTGCATACCGATGATTATGAAGACCTGCGACTGGTGGATTTCCTGCATAACATGCCGGAAGCCTATGCTGTAGCAGACCTGGTAGTAAGCAGGGCCGGCGCCCTGTCCTGCTCCGAACTGGCGCTTACCGGCAAACCGAGCATTCTGATACCTTCACCGAATGTGGCGGGTGACCACCAGTCGAAAAACGCACGCTCGATGGTGGATGAAGGGGCAGCTGCAATTCTTGATGACAGTGAAGCCGGTGACGCCCTCGCACAGCTCGTAGAGAAACTCATTTTCGACCAACAGAAACTGAAGGAGATGCAGCAGGCGGCACTGAAACTGGCGAGGCCCGATGCTGCCGGTGAAATAGCACGCGAGATACTTGAAATTGCAAATAAACAGGTAAGCAAACCCTAAGGAATGAGCAAGCAGATTCAAACACAGCCCATTTTCGGACGAACCCGCCATATTCATATGGTCGGTATCGGTGGAATTGGTATGAGCGGCATGGCTGAGATTTTGCTTCAAAAGGGCTATACCGTTACCGGGTCTGATGCCAAAGAGGGCGATACCATCAAACGCCTGCGAGAGCTTGGTGCAAAAATTTATATCGGCCATGATGAGAAAAATATTGAAGGAGCCGATGTGGTGGTATTCACCAGCGCTGTGAAAGCCGTAGAGAACCTGGAAACCAAAGCCGCAATGGATGCCGGCATCCCGGTTATCAAAAGAGCTGAAATGCTCGCTGAACTGATGCGAATGAAGTTTGGTGTCGGTATTGCCGGCACACATGGCAAGACCACAACCACCACAATGGTCGGACATGTGATTCAGGACGGAAGTTTTGATCCCACCATTATGGTCGGGGGTAAGGTGCACAGTTTCTCTGAAACCAATGCCGTAGTCGGCAAGGGTGATATCATCATTGTTGAAGCGGACGAATTTGACCGGACTTTCTTGCGCCTTACCCCTTCACTGGCTGTGATTACCAACATTGAAGCGGAACACTTGGATATTTATGACAACCTGCAAGATGTCAAAAACGCATTTGTAGAATTTGCCAACAAGGTGCCGTTCTACGGTGCCGTCGTGCTCTGCCTGGATGATCCCAATGTAAGGAGCATCATCCCTGAGATCGAGCGGCGCACCATTACCTACGGATTGACGCCACAGGCCAAAGTCAGGGCCAGAAATATTGAGGTAAATCAATTTTACAGCAGCTTTACTGTGATGAACGACGGTGAAGAGATCGGAAAGATAAAGCTGGAGGCCCCGGGCGAGCACAATGTCAAGAACGCCCTGGCTGCCGTTGCGGTGGGACTTGAACTGGATATCGATTTTAAAAATATCAAGTCCGGACTGGAGCGCTTCGAGGGCGTCTTCCGACGGTTCCAGCTCAAAGCCGACATCGACGATATTATTGTAATTGATGATTATGCGCACCATCCAACCGAGGTTCAGGCAACGTTAAAGGCGGCGCGTAACGGCTGGAAAGACCGGCGTGTAGTCGCCGTGTTTCAGCCCCATTTGTATTCACGCACCAGGGACCTCTACCAGGATTTCGGCTCCTCGTTCTTTGATGCCGAAGTCTGTGTCATCACCGATGTCTATCCCTCGCGTGAGGAACCCATTGAAGGCGTGGATGGCAAACTCATTGCCGATTCGGCGAAAGAGTACGGACACCGTCAGGTGCACTATGTAGAAGACAAGCAGGATCTGCCGGAGAAGCTGAAAGAGATTGTACAGGCCGGGGATGTCATTATCACCATGGGCGCCGGTGACATCTACAGGTACGGCGAAAAATTTGTTGAAACCCTGAAATCAGGAATTAAAAACTTGAACTGAAATCTGAAGCGGCACAGAAAAGGCTGCTGAACAATATATGTCAGAAAACAAAACACATAACGAAAACCGGGTTGAAGCTTCAGCTAAAAGCTTTAACGCCCTTCCCTGGGTAGCCGCGGCTGTGCTTGTCCTCGGGCTGGCAGTCATTGGCGGTATCTATTGGGACCGGAATATGACGGTTAAGGACGTGCGTTTTGAAGGACAGTATTTTGTTACCCGGGAAGAATTACAAAAGAGCGTGGATATACCGACCGGAGTTAAACCGGACAGTCTTGACTACCTCAGCATTATTGGTCAGGTCGAAAACATCCCCTATGTAAAGTATGCCGACGTGCAGGTAGAACCCGGCGGTAACCTGGTAATTGAAATTACCGAGAGGCAGCCCATTGCGCTGCTGGCGGATGGAAATGACAAAATTTATGTAGATAAAGACGGCATCCGCCTAAAATTGATACTGGGCAAGACGGTGGACGTGCCGATTCTCTACGGTTTTGATGCCAAGCCTATGAAAGACACGCTGAAGAGTAAAGCATTTTTAGCTGTCAGGGATTTTCTGACTGAAATGAAAAAACAACAGGTATCAAACGCAACCATCAGTGAAGTCGCCTGGACACGCGATGAGGGCGTTGTGGCTCTCACCAATGAAAATGGCGTCAAGCTGGTATTCGGCAAAAATGATTTCAAAACACGACTGCGGAATTGGGAAGCCTTTTATGGAGAAGTTGTCAAGACAAAAGGGATAGCCGGAATGCGGGCTATCGACCTCCGGTTTCGCGGCCAAATTATAACACAAGAAAGTTAAACAAACACCTAACAGTACGTGGATAAAGAAAAGATTATGGAAGAGAAGGATAGAATTGTTGTCGGTCTTGATATCGGAACAACCAAAGTATGCGCCATTGTAGCTTCTATTGACAGCCAGGATCGCATACACATTCTCGGTGTAGGGAAAGCGCCCAGCGACGGACTGAATCGCGGGGTGGTTGTTAACATCGACAAGACCGTAAATGCCATTCAGACGGCCATTGAACAGGCCCAGCTTGCTTCCGGCATTGAAGTCAATTCGGTAAACGTGGGTATTGCCGGCGATCATATCAGAAGCATGCGCAGCAAGGGTGTCATCACCATCAACAACCGCGACAATGAAATTACGGTTGACGATGTGGAGCGGCTGCTTGAAGACTGCCAGCGCATCATGCTTCCCACCGACCAGCAAATAATCCACGTAATCCCGCAGGAATTTGTCGTTGACGGACAGGACGGCATCAGCGATCCCGTAGGCATGAGCGGCAAACGCATGGAAGCCGAAGTGCACATTATCACCGGACTCGTTTCTGCCGCCAAGAATATTTACCGCTGCGTAGAACGCGCCGGCTACCAGGTGGCAGATATTATTCTCGAACCACTGGCCTCTTCCTACTCCGTGCTGGATGACGAAGAAAAAGAAGCAGGCGTGGTACTGGTGGATATCGGGGGTGGGACAACTGACGTAGCCATCTTCCAGGATAATACCATCCGCCATACGGCCGTAATCGCCATTGCGGGCAAGAAAGTTACCGATGATATACGCGTCGGGCTTAGCGTACTTGACGATCAGGCAGAGAAGCTCAAGCGCAAACACGGGGAGGCATATATAGACCTCATTGAAGAAGATGAAGCAATTACCGTTCCCGGTATCGCGGGGCGTCCGCCTAAGGAGATCACGAAAAGCATTCTCGGCAAGATTATCCAGGCCCGCATGGAAGAGATACTGGAAATCGTGGCCATAGAAATTAAGCGCAGTGGATATGCCGAATCCCTGAGTGCCGGACTGGTAATTACCGGCGGCGGTTCGCTGATCAAGAATATTTGTCCACTTGCCAATGAGGTACTGGGTATGGATGCAAAAATCGGTAAACCGCTCGGATTAAGCGGCGGCCTTATTGAAGAGGTGAACAACCCGATTTACGCAACAGGCGTCGGCCTGGTAATGCATGCCATACGTACCGGCGGCAGCGGACAGAACCAGGTTATGGTTCCCTCCTCTACCGAAGGAACCAGTGTGGAGAAAGTTATGAATTCCATTGCCGACCGCATGAAGAGTTGGTTTAAGGAATTATAGATCCGGAAACGCTCAACTAACAATCATTTTATGAAATCAAAGACACATAACAGAATTGATGAATTGGCCAGGCGAAACACTATTCGCCTGGATGAAACAGAGCGTATCATTGATCCGGAAGAATCTGAAGTAAAAATTGAAGATGAGACCTTGAACACTCTCAGGTCCTTTGAAAATAAGAGGACACTGAAAGGTTCAAGAGAAAAGAACCAGCAATCGAATAAATCAATAGCAATCATAAAGGAGTAAATATTATGGCTAACCTTAACTCTCGTTTTAGTTTTGACATAGACGGTCAAGACAATGCGAAAATAAAAGTAGTTGGTGTTGGAGGCGGAGGAGGAAATGCCGTCAACAACATGATCGATAAAGGGCTGAGCAGCGTGGAGTATATCGCGCTGAATACCGATGCCCAGGCACTTAAGAACAGCATGGCTGACATCACCACCCAGGTCGGTACCAATCTGACCAACGGGCTTGGTGCTGGAGCACGGCCCGAAATTGGGCGTGAAGCCGTGGAAGAAAATCGTCACGAAATTGAAGAAGCCATTGAAGGCGCCGACATGGTCTTCGTTACGGCCGGAATGGGCGGCGGTACCGGAACCGGGGGAGCTCCCGTGGTTTCAGGCATTGCCAAACGCAAAGGCATACTGACGGTGGCAATTGTAACCACCCCCTTCCTCTGTGAAGGTCCGAAACGAATGAAATACGCCCTTGAGGGGATAACCGAACTCAAGAAAAATAGCGACACCGTTATCGTCATTCCCAACGAGCGCCTGTTGGATATCGCTGACGAGAACACCACGCTGATGGAGGCTTTCAACAAAGCGAATGAGGTGCTTTATAATGCCACCCGCGGTATCTCTGACCTGATTCTGATGCCCGGACTCATAAACCTTGACTTCGCCGATGTTAGAACAACTATGCTCGACGGTGGTGCGGCGATTATGGGCTCAGCAACTGCAACCGGTGCCGACCGCGCCGAGATTGCCGCCCGCGAAGCAATTAACTCTCCGCTGCTTGACGGCGTGAGCATACGCGGTGCGCGCAACGTGCTCGTAAATATATCGTCAGG